>JAHKXX010000018.1 GCA_020627425.1 bacterium | reverse complement strand
TCTCCTTGAAATACGTCAGTATTCCTGCGTCGATTTTGTCAATCTGACAAAAAATTATGCTCGAAATCTGACGCACAATCTCTGTGCGGTGTTGCCTAAAAACGTGTCTACCCGATACTATTAAGGGCAGACACGTTTTTTATTTGTATTTGTATTTTTATTTGATTTTTTCTACTGTTTCTCCGCTCAGATATACTCTTGAGCCTTCGATTATATCCTTTTGGTATAATTCTTTATCTTTTATACTCACTGTAATTCTATTTCCGTTGTCATCAGTTAAAAGTACCTCACACTCAGGCTCATAGCCCTCAGGAAAGCCCTCACAACCGAAATCCGGCTCTATTATTTCCTTTACTGTATAGATCATTTTTCTTCCTCTCTTTCTTTAATAAACTTAATTATATCGTTTATTCTCTCGCAAATAAAGCGCTGCGTCTGTTCGGAATAAAGAATTATATCATAGGATCCATAGGCTCCTATTCCCTGTTTTGCTGTTATTCCTATCTCTTGGCTGCGCCCGGTCAGCGCACGGTGACTGCGCCCCTGTTGCGTTTTTGTTTGTAAATAGCCTATATGCTCCAGCCAGTCGTTTATCTCGGAGGACTTAAGCTTTTTACACTCGTTCTCTGCGGCGGCTGTATTTATCGCCTCGGCAAGCTGTGACACCGTACAGGTTTCCCCGGGCAGGTTGATTTTTTCGATTTGCTCTGTAGTTATAAAAAAAGGCTGTCGGGTTCTTTTACCCGGACTGCTCTTTTGTGTTTTTTCTTTTATACACCCGTCCAGAACATCGGCTACATAGCTAAAGCATTTCTTCAGTCTTTCGTTACAGAGCTCGCTCTCTTTGCCTACAGGCTTATTGGTTATGGGGTCTATACCCGAAGAGAGCTTTAGCATATACAGTTTTGCGCGCTGTAATTTTTCTTTTTCCGTCAGCATATTTATATCACCTCTTTTTTCGACAATTTTCAATAAAAAAAGACAAATAGCGTCAATCTTCCAAGAAATATTTCCTTTTTTGACAATTCGCAAATGTTACTTTTATATTATTATCCAAAATTTTACCCTATCCTGTAGAAGTTGATGTTTTTGGCTTGTTTACTGGGGTAGATCATATGGTTAGATTGTACAAATAGTCTTGGCAACAATTGACAATAATTACAATTATTCAAAAAAATCAACTTTTATTTGACATTGGCTATTGACAAAACGGCAAAGTCAGTGTAGGATAATAGTGTAAGCAGAAGAATGAGTTAGGTATTCACTTTTTTGGTGAAGTGTACACAATATAAAGGAGGAGTTATACATGAAAGCAATAGGCTGTGTAAGACAAATAGACAAGCTTGGCCGAATGGTTCTGCCGTCCGATATAAGAAAGTCACTCAATCTTGTAGACGGCGTTGATGCTGTTGAGTTCTTCGTAGAGGGTGACAGTGTTATAATCAAGAAGTACCGTCCGTCGTGCATATTCTGCGGTTCGGCTGACAACACTATTACATACAAAAACCAGATAGTATGCCAGGATTGCATAAACGGTCTAAAAGGCTGACTGCCCGGTGCCCGGGCGGTCGACACGCGGCGGAGTGCCTCCGGCAGCGTGACGCTGCACCCGATTCACGGCGCAGTGCCTGCGCTCTCGATTCGCGCACTGTAGTCGGTGTTACCGCCTACTTTATTGGCACGCGGTCGAGCTGGTTTTATTATACCTCTCATTCCGCGTCACGGCGCAAAAGGCGCCGCTCGTGCTGCTTTGCATTGACGGCAAGTCTGTATGCCTTTTCTGCTTTGTGTATCCGTATTGAAATACGATACTGCAACGGTATACGCATTTTACTTGTTTTAGAATTATGATTCCAGGTATATAACCGAAGGCAAGCCATAGGCTTGCCTTTACTTTTTGTAAGCAGAGCTTTTAAAAAGAATATACAGAACGTATAATAATACAATTTGTATATTCATTTACTATTAGTATAATATTATATACAGATTGTTGTATTTGTGCGCGGACTTATTAATATAAATCGGAGACACTACGCAGAATAAGCAAAAACACTCGTCGACACTGCAAGACAGCACGAGCGGCGCGTAAGCGCCGTGACGCGGACGGAGAGGGACAATAAACCAAGTTTGTACGCGTGCCAAGAAAGTAGGCGGTAACATCCACTCGAGTGCGCGAATTGACAGCGCAGGCACTGCGCCGCGTGCCAAGAAAGTAGGCGGTAACACCTACTTGAGTGCGCAAATTGACAGCGCAGGCACTGCGCTATTATATACAAACTGTTGTATTTGCGCGCGGACTTATTAATTTAAATCACTTTTATAGGTTATTTTTATGTTTTCGGGAGATCCGGGAACGATGGAGACTTTTTTGCCTGCGAGAATAAATAGCCTGCATACATCAGTGGCAATGGATTTTTGAGCGGACGAAAGAGAGGAATAGACCTCATCCCAGTCCTTTATGCGAAAAGCCTGAGGAGTCTGTACCATAAACAGCTTTGATCTGTCGGGAAATTCTTCCGCCGTAAGCCCGTCAGAGCTTGTGCATATGGTGTCGGTCGAGGGTATAGCCGCCGTGCACGCGTCACAGTGATCCATAGCCTCTATGACGTCGCATATTATCCTCTCGTCTGTATACGGACGTACAGCGTCGTGCGTGAGTAAAATATCATTCCCACTAAGCTGTAGATTATTTTTTAAATAGGTTACTATGTTGTTTATGGTTTCGTTCCTGTCAGTGCCGCCGTTTATGAGTATTATCCTGTCCTTGCCGAAATACCGCTCAAACAGCTTTTCGGCATAGTCATAATACTCAGGATTTATCCCGACCGCTACGCGGTCTGTTTTTTTGCAGTTTATGAATTTTTCGAGCGTGTGAATTATTATCTCCCTGTCGCCGATTTTTAAAAACTGCTTTGGCAGAACGCTGCCCATTCTCTCGCCCTTGCCTCCGGCGACTATCGCGGCTGTTATCATAGTTTTGTATCTTCCTCCGAAAGCTCTGCCTTTTCCTTCTTGTGAACAAACCTTCTGTATGCTATGAAAAATATAAGAAATACGACGATCAGTATAACTGCTTCTATTGCTATAATAAGCCAGCTGTTCTCGTTGCTGTTTACGCTTGTTACCGTTACATCACAGGACTTTGTTATCCTGCCGTCAAGGGTAGAAAAATTTATTGTGGCGTTTCCCTGCTTTATCGCAGTTATCCTGCCGTCTGCATCAACGGATGCAACATTATTGTCGCTGGAGGTACACCGAAGCGCCGGAGTACCCAGATTTGACGGACGTACGGTATAGGTCATATCGTAAAACTCGCCGACCTCCATCATCAGAGTGGATTTCTGTAGGGTAATATCCTTTATGTCGGCTGTGTTTGTGTTTTTGTCCTGATAAAGCACAACCAGCTCTTTCCCGTTTATAATGCAGGATATGTTCATATCATAGGGCGATACGGCAAACTCGGCACTGCACATAGGCTTTACTGCTTCCTCGTCCTTGTATACATTCAGGCTATAGCTTTTGCTCTCTATTCCGTCAAAGAAAAATCTGCCCTCATCATCCGTAGTAGCCTTTACCGAGGTCTCGCCGTTTTTCAGCTCTACTACCATAGACTTCTTTTTTTCGCCTGCAATAGAATACAGTATACCCGAAATATTTATATTCGCCGAGGTCATACCGTCGGCTACTACCTTCAGAACACACTTTACAGACACGGCAGAGCTTGACGTTTCCGCTGTTATAACGGTCGAGCCTTCCTTTATCGCCTTTATATTGCCGTTTGAGTCTACTGTGGCTATTTTTTCGTCAGAGGAATAAAAATATGCGCTGTCGTCCGTACCCTCGGGGGCCTTTACCTCTGCTCTCAGCTTATAATTACTGCCCTTAACGAGGGTCAGGCTCTGATCGCTTACGCTGATACTCTCGGGAGCCATACCCTCGAGCACATTTACGGTACACTTTGACTGAGCCTTGCCGTTTATACTTGCTATTATCTGTGATCTGCCGGGAGATATTGCCATGATCTCGCCGTTCTCGTCCACTATTGCGACATCGCCGTTTGTAGAGTCATAGGTAACCACCTCCGTGTTGCCCTGCATAGACGGCTTGTAGGTCTGCAGCACATATAGATTTATCTCGTTTCTTGTGAATTTCACCTGTATTGCGGCGTCGGGAGCAATTGTAAAAATGCCCAGTGCAGCCACCAGCACGAGAACCATACTTATTATCTTCTTTGTCATTACATTATCTCCTTGTTTTCGAGTATAGGTATCAGTACCGGCTTTACACTGTCAAGATAAAAAACCTTGCTGAGTGCGGTGCTTTCCTTTTGCTTACTGTAAAAAACTGCGTCGTCTGTAAAGTGCAAAAGCGTTTTTACAAGGCTGTCGTCATCAAGAGAAAAAAGCTCGCCGCAGCCGCAGCTCTTCACAAGGTCGCGGTGTCCCTTTATATCCGAAAGACACACGGGCAGTCCGCAGTAAAGAGCCTCCAGCACGTTAAACGGCAAGCCCTCCATAGTCGAAGCAGACAGCAGTATATCGCTGCCTCTGTACAGCAGCGGCGTGTCCGTTCTGTATCCTAAAAAGCAGACCCTGTCCTGACAGCCAAGTGTAGCAGCAAGGCTTTGCAACTCGGTTTTTTTGTCGCCGTCACCGGCAAGCAAAAGCCTTATATTACGATCCTTTAGCCGTGCTGCGACCCGTATAAGCATTTGCTGATTTTTTCTTGCGGAAAGCTCGCCTATACACAGCAGCAGCTTTGTATTGCTGTCCGTGCAGTACTTTCTGCGGAAATTGTTTATCATGTCGTCGCTGACATCGGGAAATCTGTTTACATCAAGTCCCATACCGTGTATGAAGTGAATATCACGGCACAGCCTGTATTTTTCGGCAAGATGAAGATCCTCATCATTCATCACTACAAGCCTGTCAACTGCTCGCTTTGTAAGCTTTTCCACTGTTCTGTATACTGTCGGACGCAGCGCATGGCTGCTGTCAAACATATAGCCGTGTGATATATGAACAAACAGTCCGGGCTTGTTTTTTTGGGGGCAAAGCATAGCTGCGGCTTTTGCAGCCGCACCCGCAAGAGTCGTGTTGCTGCATACAAGCTCGTAGTTGTTTTCGCGTAGTATTTTTTTTAGCTTAAATATTGCCTTTATATTATCGGGCGACCATGGCTTCTTTGTAAATTTTATATCGAAGCATTTATCAAACCTCGGATCATCTCCGGCGCCCTGCGCGGCAATATGGATACTGTAGCCTCTTTGTTTAAAATGTTCTATATAGGGCATATGGAAGTTCAGTATATGCGATATTCTGGAGGCTATAAAGATCACAGAGCTCATATCTGAGTTCTTTTGCGGTGAACTACTCCCCTTGTACCCACTCCGCCGTGCTCGCCGCTCTGATGCTCGGGTCTGCTCTTTGTTTTCAGCGAATCGGTGTATTTTTTACATATTTCCTCTGACGTACCCCTGTCTATTATCTGACCGTGATCCACCCAGACAGCCTTTCGGCATATTTTTTTCACCTGTGCTGTACTGTGCGACACAAAAAGAATAGTTGTGCCGCCTTTCAGCATATCAGAGATACGTTCTTCACATTTCTTTCTGAACTTCGCATCGCCGACAGAGAGGACCTCGTCGGCAATAATTATATCGGCATTTACCGAGGTCGCAACAGCAAAACCGAGTCTGGACACCATACCGGAGGAAAAGTTTTTCATCGGTACGTCCAGAAATCTTTCTATCTCTGCAAATTCAACTATTTCGTCAAATTTACGCTGCATATATTTTTTTGTATGTCCGTGCATAGTACCGGCAAGGATTATATTTTCTCTTGCGGACAGCGATCTGTCAAAGCCTCCGCTTATTTCTATAAGAGGAGCTATTCTGCCCTTTATAGTCACCTTGCCGCGTGTAGGTCTTATAATGCCTGCTATGGTTTTCAGCAGAGTAGACTTACCCGAGCCGTTTCTGCCGATAAGCGCCACAGATTCGCCGCGCTTTACCTGAAGATTTATATTTCTCAGCGCCCAGAACTCGTCAAAGGCTATCTTTCCCTTGACCATATTTATAAAGTATTCCTTCACGCCGTCCTCACGGTTTTTACTGAGGTTAAACATAACGGAAACATCGCGCACATCCACGCAGACATCATCGTCGTTTTCAGTTTTGGGCATCACAGCGTTCATATCGTCCTTAAGTTTCAGGGTCGCATTGGATATTTCTATTGAAGGCATAAAGATCACCTCTCACTTAAAGTTAAATATACAGAAAGAATCTGTCCTGTTTCTCCTTAAAGGTAACTATACCGAGGACAAGCGTTATAATGCTGTACAGAGTAGCTATAATAAGCATTCTTTCCGACGGCATAACTCCGTCTATTGTCAGGTTACGGTATATTGTAAGGAAAATATATATCGGGTTAAGCTCCCACAAAAATCTGAAGGAGTTGGGTATTATTTCGATCGGGTAGAATATAGGAGTAAGGTACATCCACACTCTTCTGATAACCGTAAACAGGTAATCAAGGTCGCGCAAAAACGTACCGTAAGCACACATAAACATACCGAGACCCAGCGTAAACACAAACGCATACAGCAGCGGCACAGGCAGCAGCAGCATATACGGTGTAAACGGAACTCCGATAAAAAACGACACCGCAACATAGGGTATAATGGAAAACAGCATCATTATAAAGTGCAGTATTACCGTAGACAGGCAGAAAAAGTAATTCGGTATACGCATTTTCTTTATAAGAGACGCGTTATGGATCATACTGTTCATACACGCCTGAATACCGCCTGTTACAAAGGTAAACAGCATATTTCCGCTGAACCAGAATGCGGGGTAGTACGGTATTGTTCTTTTAAACAGAGTTGAAAACACTATTGTTATTACTATCATCAGCAGCAAAGGGCTGAGCATACTCCATGCTACGCCCAGGACTGATTTATAATATTTTTTCTTGAAATCTCTTTTTACTATCTGATTCAAAAACGGCAGATAGTCCATAAATTCATGTATCTTTTCCCTGACCATATAATCTCTCCTACCCAACATATTTCCATTCTAATTATACCCCCGGCGTGCCGCCCCTGTCAAGCGGCGTGCCTCCGCGGTCGATTCGCGGCGCAGTGCCTGCGCTGTCGATTCGCGCACTCGAATTGGTAGTATCCCTACCTTGTGGCACGCGTACGAGCGGGGTTTATTGTCCCTCTCCTTCCGCGCCACAGCACACAGGGTGCTGCTTGACGCTGCTTTGATGTGAGAATAAGTGTAT
>JAHKXX010000173.1 GCA_020627425.1 bacterium | reverse complement strand
CAGAAATAAGTGAATATTATAAAAAAAACGGTGTACCATTTACTATCGGCACACCGTTTTTGTTTGTACTATAAGAACTTCATGTTTACCGGATCAATTCCCGAAGCTTATTGAGCAATGACTTTAAACCATATCTATATAGTTATATTACAGCCTCTTTTTGCGCCTGAGAAGCAAAAGTGCTGCGAAGGCGGACATTACTGCTGTCATAAAGATCGCTGTAAATGCAGTTTCGTCACCTGTCTTGGGTGCGCTATTGTCGGAATAAAAAACCGGTCTGCTTTCTTCAGACTTACTCTCCTCCGACTTGCTATTCTCCGACTTGCTATTCTCGGGCTTGCTTTCCTCGGACTCGTTTTCTTCCGACTTGCTATTCTCGGACTTGCTTTCTTCGGGCTTGCTATTCTCGGATTCACTTTCCTCGTTCTCCTTTTGAGCCGTGGGAGGTATTATCAGATCCTCCATGGACACCTCGTTTAAGCCTGCAGGGTCTGAATACAGCTTTTCACAGCCGTCGCAGCTATAATATGGCTGTGATCCGGGCTTCGTCTCAGTAGGAGAAACGGCTTCGTTATATACAAGGGTATGATTATGACCTGTCGAAGGAATATCTGCGACGCCATGGTTATCAAGCCAATATCCGCGGGTATAGAGCGTGCCGTAGGGGTACTTGGTATTGTTAACGATATTTTTACCTTCGCTGATCTGTGCTCCCTTACCGTTATTGAAAATAACAAAGATCTCTTTATCCTTGAATTTTTCGGACAGAGTGTATGAAAAGAACTCCTGACCCTCGTCAGTCATTTTTTCGCCCGGATACGCGGCATTTTCCGTCAGAGTGTCACCGTCCTTTGAGTAGGCGTAAAAATACACATTCTCCCACTTTGTGTCCAGGTTATCAAAAACAAAGGTACAGTCCTTCCAATTCTTTTCCAATGAGTATGGTATGAGTCTGTTGTAATTGCTGATATTGTAGCTGAATACTTCTTTTCTTGCCTTGCCGTTCATAGCCGTTCCCGTCAGGGTCAGGGTTATGTCAGAGTCATTCATTACGCCTTCGCCTATGGTTATAACGTCTCCGTCAGAATATGCACCGTTTTTCACACAAAGTTTTCCGTTTTCGTCAGTATAGCTGAGTTCATATGCGGTGTTTTCTATACTTTCTGCGCCAAGGGTTATATCCAGCGAGCGGTAAAAATCCGTGACGCCGTTCGAGTCTGCTGTGAGCCGTCCGAGAAAATCACTGTCATATATAACTGCAATTCCGCTTTCTCCTACAGTACCGGTTATAGTTGTCTCAGTAACGGTAAAGCTGCTGCCCGATACCTCGTCAAAATACGTTCCCGGAATTGCATATCCTTCGGGATTTGACAAAGTGACCTGACCGCCCTCTCCCCCGCATACTATTACGGCACCGCCGTTTTCTCTCGATATTACTACACAGTTACCCTCAACTAAAACGCTGTCCCTCTTGCCTGTCATTGCATTATGGAAGTGGTTGATCGCACTGACCTCAGGGCTTGTAAAGTGATCACTTCCCGATGTATTGGCAAATATCTTTTCTCTATCGGTCTTTGAGGGTCTTGAGAGGTAAAGGGCTGTAGCCCCTTCCCTCGCCGCCGCCACAGCATAAGCCTTGTCGATAGTATTCTGGCTCATTCTTGTAGTTGCGCCCTCTTTATCGGGACCGTTGGAATAGGTATCGTGGCTTTCTCCCCAGAATTAGAGAATTTAAAAGCCCGATCGGTTCATTGTAAAAAAATTTTTTTACAATCAGATATTATAAGCATTTGAAAATTAAAGAGGTTTGCTTTAGGCAGGAAAAGGTGGCACAGGCTTGCTGTCGCTTGGTCGAAATTTTACTCACACAAAGCGGCTATATAGCTCTCTCCGCCTTAGAGGGTGCGGATGATTGTTTTTATAATTCATTTTTTTGCATTGATAACATAATATCAATTCTTTCAAGGATTCTGCGTTTTTCGATTTATAAAAAGGGTTATGCTGAGTATTGTATTCTTATTTCATTTTAGCTCCGCAGACTTTACAGAATACATCATCCGGGTCATTTTTTTCTCCACATTTTGAGCAGAACCTAAAAGCGTTATTTACCGATATTTGTTCCGGAACAGATTGAACAAATTGTTGACGCATAAGCTTTTCTTTATCAGTTTTATATTGTTCATGATATTTCATCATTGGCTCCGCTATTTTCTCTGACGACTTAATATATCTGAATTTATATGTTTTTCCTTTTGTTGTAATATATATTCTTCCACAACCGCATCTTTTGTCATATCCTTTTCTGAGTTCTGCAATAGCTGATATGTCTTCATAAGGCATACTTATCATTGAATCCTTATGTACAGCAATTACTCTCATATTTGTTACAATAAGATCGTATCTTCTGATCGTCATCCGAATTGTTTCGATTATAATAAAAACGGAAACCAAGTTAAATAAATCACCAAAAAGTAGCCAGAATACAATAAGAACCTTATAGTTAATGTGATGCCCATTTACGATAAGTAATATGAGAACTCCTAATAATAGTAATTCAGTGATCCCCAGTTCAATCATTTTAATAACAAACGGCTTTTTTGTAACTTCCGAACGGATGAATATTTTTTCATCAGGCATTAATTTCTTTTCTATATCCATTTTTTTTGCTCCTCTTTTTATAAACTATTAATAGTGAATATGCATATTGTCAATACTAAATTTTAAATTAAAGTTGTTATATATGTTATAAATTATAACATATATTTATCACCATTGTCAATACATAATATTGGTGAGGTGATCAGTGTGAAGGAAGAATTAATTATAAAAAAGAAACTGAAAGGTGAAGATGGTTTTAAAACATTTTCAATAAGGATAAAAGAGGAAACTGTATTAAGACTTGATGAGCTATCAGAGGAAACAAATCGTTCACGAAATGAGTTGATTAATATTTTATTGGATTTTGCAATAGATCACTGCACAGTAAAATAGACTGTATTTGCATGAGTATATTCCTCCTAAAAATACAAATACTAACCTTGAATAAATTTGTATCAAAGGAGAATTAAACCATGCGCGCAACCGGAATAGTAAGAAGAATCGACGACCTTGGTCGTGTTGTTATACCAAAGGAAATAAGACGGACTATGAGAATAAGAGAGGGCGACCCCCTGGAAATATACACCGAATCAAACGGAGAGGTTATTTTTAAAAAGTACTCCCCTATCGGAGAGCTTGCAGGGTTTACAGAGGAGTATGCCGAGGTTCTGTATAAGGTATCAAAGGCTCCTATAATTATTACAGACCGTGATCATGTGGTTGCTTCGGGCGGCATTTCAAAAAAAGAAGTTATCGGCAGACGTATAAGCTCTGTGCTTGATGATTATATTGAGGGCAGAAAGGCATTCTTTGCCTCTCAGGGAGGCTACGGCAAGCTATACCCTATAGAGGGCTTTGACCGACCTGCAAGCGTTGCATATCCCATTATCTCTGCCGGAGATGTTACCGGAGCCGTCGTAATGCTCTACAGTGACCTGAGAAATCAGCCGACAGAAATAGAAAACAAGCTGGTACAAACCGCCGCGATCTTTCTCGGAAAACAAAATGAATGACAGACAAAAGCTCTTATCTCCTTTTCGGAAGGTAAGAGCTTTAAAAAATTACTGAAGACTGAAGACTTAAGACTGAAGAAGTAATAATGATTACAAGAATCCACATCACACTCGCTGTACTGTTTTTCGGAGACAATAAGTAGAGTAGAAAAATATACATATACACACTTCAATTTAGTACGAGCGGCACCCTGAGCGCCGTGACGCGGAAAAAGAGGTATAATAAGACCAACCTGTACGCGTGTCAATAAAGTAGGCGGTAATACTAAGTCGAGTGCGCGAATTGACAGCGGAGGCACTCCGCCGCGAATTGACAGCGGAGGCACTCCGCCGCGAATTGACAGCGGAGGCACTCCGCTTGACTGCCCGGGCACCGGGTGCTATTATGATTATGGGTGACTAAAAATGGAATTTACGGAAAAATACTCAAGAAACAGTGACGAAAAAATACTTCTCGGACGGATTGCCGATATGCTGCATATGTCGGAGAAAACCTATAGCGCCATATATTCGCAGTTTCTGACCCCTGCCGAGCAGACACTTATCAGCAGGGTGGATGAACTGCGCTCCTTTGTAAGCTTCGACGGCGGCTATGCTGAGGCCGAGAGAAGAGTGTGCCGTGTAGGCTTTGATGAATACTGCCGCGATGACGGGGCGCCTATAGTGCTGCTAAGCTCGGATATAAAAGCAAAAAATGCGAATATATCCCATAGGGATATTTTAGGCTCTTTGATGGGACTGGGAATAAAAAGAGACGCAGTCGGGGATATTATTACAGACGGACACAGGATACAGTTTTTTTGCACTCTGAGCGTTGCAGAGTATATAGAGCTTAATCTGCATAAGATCAGCAGATATGAAGCAGAACCGAGGATCGCGGACAGCAGCGTCATAATACAAAAAGAAAAAACCGCAAGGAGCATCAACGTAAGCTCTATGCGGCTTGATAGCATATGTGCCGAGGGCTTCGGAATATCGAGGAGTAAGGCCTCGGAATATATTAAAAAGGGTCTTGTCTGTGTAAACTGGCTGGTATGTGACAGCGTTTCAAAAGAGATACATCAGGGCGACAAAATATCCCTGCGCGGTAAGGGTAAGCTGGAAATCTCCGAAATAACCGGTCACAGCAAAAAGGGCAGACTGTTTCTTACCGTGCTGAAATGATCAGTCCGGTATCTCTCCCCTGCTAAGCGTCTGTGCCATAGAGTAGTTTTTATAACGGTCGTCAGTGGTAACGTCTCTGATGACCTCTACAAAAGGCGGCAGGCTTACGCTCTGGTTTTCGTCGGTCAGTTCTATTTCCAGAAAAGCCCTGTCGTTCCAGAACGGGAAAACATCAAGCTCGAAGTATTGACTGTTATAGACAAAGCAATACCTGTCTTTTTCTATTGAGCAGATACTTGCATCGGAATCAAGCAGGCAGCTTTCGTATTGCTCACGGGTAAGAGACTCCTCTATCTCGATACGGCGCATATCGCTCACCTTCCTTTTGAAGGTCTTTATATATGTGTACTCACCGTCCGAGCCTCTTCGGCGAACTCTGAAATATCGCCCGTCGGGGTAACTTATGTATGACTGTGAAAGCTCTGTCCTGCGACAGAAGGGATCCGAATTCAGCCTGTCAAGATCGGGAAAACGGATCAGATACTTTCGTTCTATCTCGAACGGCTCGGGGTCGCCTATAAAGGCATTTATCTCTGCTATCAGCCTTTTTAGCTTCTGATTAAAGCCCGTGCTGTTGTCGATTATCCTTAAATGACTGTGACCTACCCACGCGGAAATAATACTGTTGTCTATTTTTACAGCCTGCTCGGGAGATTCCCGACGGGCTGTGTTGTTTTTCTTTGTATAAAAGCTGCGCGCACCGTTTGCAGCCGTTACAAGATGGAACACTGCATCATAGCTTTCACGAAGATGAGGTTCGCTTTCCTTAAGCTCAAAAAGCACCCTGCAAAAATCCTCGCTGCCCATATATGCCTTGTTGTCCATACCTCCGCGGTCGCACAGAATAATTATCTTGTTTCCTTTCATACCGGACGCAGCCCTCATATATACTCTTTCCTTCTCAAGCTGCAGCTTCATCAGACCGGTCTGAAATTCAAGATTGTTTTTACAGGTAGCGGGACTTATTCCGGAATTTATAAGCTCTGTTGCCGTTTCGGGGATAACAAGCACAGTCGTACCCTTTGCTTCAAAGTATTTTTTTATTTCTTCTATAGCGGTTGTTTTTCCGGCACACGGACCGCCGGTCAGGACTATTTTATATAGCTTCATTATTAGACACCCTTTACTTTATGATACATTCCAGCGTCGTTTTTTGTACGCTGAGTCCCAGAGACTCGTAAAAGTGCTCTGCACCGTCATTTCCGTGCCAGACGTTGAGAGTAATATTGTAGAATCCCTCTACCTTTGCAAGGCTATATACATACTCGTACAGCCTGTGTCCTATTCTTTTGCCCCTTGAAGTCTCGTCTACACAAAGATCGTCAATATACAGGGTCCTTATGTCTGTCATCAGCCTGCTGTCTTTATGCTGCTGTATCTCACAGAATATATAGCCCTCGGCGCCCGTACCCTCGTCAAAAACAAAAACAAGTCTGTCGTCGCTTTTCAGTATTTTGCATAGCTCTTCCCTGTCGTACTTTACCGCAGGACCTTTAAACAGATCGGGTCTGATATTATGATGCACCATATTCACCTGTAAGAGCAGGCTTAGTATTCTCGGAATATCTCTTTCCTCTGCTTTTCTTATATAATTCATTTTTCCTCCGTATTTAAAAACAGAGCATATCCGCGCGATATGCTCTGTTGTCGTTATGTAAACAGCTTATTCCTCAATGTTGTCCATTTCAGGCTCTGATGAGTGGGATTCTGTACTGCTTTCCTCTTCGGGCTTGCTTTCAGGCTTGCTGCTTTCCTGACGGCTCTCCTGTCGGCTTTCGGGCTTGCTGCTCTCTTGGCGGCTCTCCTGTCGGCTTTCGGGTTTGCTGCTCTCCTGCTTGCTGCTTTCGGGCTTGCTGCTCTCCTGCTTGCTGCTTTCATTTTGAGTCGTTATCTTCACGGTAGTGCTGCTCTCAGGTTTAGAAACCTCGGTTTTTGAAGTTTCTGTTTTGGAGCTTTCCGTCTTGCTCGACTCTGCAGCCTTATTTGAACTTACCTTTACCGAAGCTTTTTCAGCATCGGCAAGCACCTTTGCTGCTGTACCGTATTTTACGGGAGCGCAGGAGCCGCAGCCTTCGGGGGAATAGATCGTCGGCGGCTTTTTGGTAGGACTTACCGACGGACCGTTCTTTGTGTCTGACGGCATCTGGTTAACTGCCGAATAGTATGAGTCATAGTGGTAGTCATAGGAGCCTTCCGGCAGAAATGCTCTCTTTACTTCCTTGCCGTTTTTGAAGTATACCTTTGCGCCCTTTGCCGAGTAGCTGTTGTCGTAGGCACCGTTTATCCATCCGACTGTTACTATCTCGTCATATTCCTTTGAGATAGGTCCGTACATTTCTACGTTCAGCTCGTCAAGTCCGTCTCCGTTACTGTCGTAGACATAGGTTGCTATATATACCGAATAGTCCTTATTATTCTTGAATTTCATATCAAGGTTTCCGTAGTCTACCGTAGCGTCCAGACCGTAGTCGGCGTATGACGACGGGAACTGGTGCGCGTGGCGCTCTACGGGATCCATATCTGCCTTCATAGCACAGTTATAAAGTGTTGTGGACGCCTGACAAATACCGCCGCCGTACTGCTGCTCATATTTGCCGCTGACTATAGCCGTAGAGGGTACATAGCTGCCTACAACGCCGTTACTGTATCTGTGCTCATAGCCGTTTGTGGTATCTCCGGTCATTTTATTGAAGGAGAATGTAGCTCCGGGCTTTACCTCATAGCCGCTTGCAGCCTTTATAGCAAGCTCCATATTGAAGTTGGAGGCATAGACATTTGCTGCTGTTGTACGATGAGATGCGATAAGCTTTGTGTTTGCCTTGAGCAGAGCGAGTGTTCTCTTGAACGGTGTTTCAACCTTTTTCATTGTAAATCTGCCTGTTTTCTCGCTCTTTGCCATAACAGACTTTATATTGCTCTTAAGCTTCTCCCTGTCTATAAGGAAACCATTCTTGCCGTCGGCATAGGTAAATTTTTCCTTCTTTTTTGGCTCGAACTTTGTAACGCGCGCATCCACGGGCTTTATATCTACCTTTTCGGCAAGCCTGTCGGCTGCGGTATCTACTGATTTAATATTCAGAACGGACTGTACCTTGAAGTCTGTTTTACCGTTATCTACAGCCGTAGCTGCCGTAGAATTGGTAAGTTCTCCTCTGCTGTAGTGGTAAGCCTGTACAAGGACATCCGATACATCGGTATCATAAACGAAATCATCCTCTGTAAGGGTGTAGTCGGTGCCGTCAATGTTTATGATTATCTCTACCTTGTCGCGCAGCTTCAGGAGAGTGTCCTGCACCGCTCTGTATGCCTGTACGAGAGTCTTGCCCGAAACATCCACGCCCTCAACGGTAACATTCTTTCCGAATTTTATTGATTTTGTATTTATATGCTGTACTACAAAAACATCGTTCTTTATTATTTTATCGCTGTTGGCTCTGGAGATCGACTCCTGCTGTACAGAGAGATCTGACGAAACAGTGCTGCTCTCTGTTTTTGTAGAGGACTCTGCTGTCTGCACTCTGCCGGCGCCGGTAGATATTATGACCGCACCGACAACGGCTATACACAGAGCAGCAGCAGCCGAGGCTGCAATTATAACGGGAGCCTTGCTGCTCTTTTTCTTTTTTTCCGAAGGACCTACACTGCTGCTGAGATCTACTGTTGTATATGTTACACCCTTGTTTTTTACGGGTACTCTTGAATTTTTATTTTTATTATCATCAACGCTTGCGAACATGATCTCTTCTTCGCCGTTGTTGTTATTATATGACTCTGAAGCGGAGAATACGTTTTTCTTTTCTTCCATACAAAATAACCTCCGATTTATGCTTTGATTATTTTCTTACTCATATATAATACACCATTGGAGCAGAAATTTCGAGAGGGAAAATCTTATAAACTTAAATGAGTATTTATAGGCTTTTTTGTATCTATTTCCATTACCCTGCACAGTATCCGATTCTGGGCTTACAGTGTATTTTAAAATACCTTGATATTCTTTTTATAGCCCCCTTAACCATTCTCTTTACCGTGGAGCAAAGCCGTTAAAAGACTGATGTAAAAACCGATTTAATAAGATCTCTTCCCAAAAGATTCAGCTTATCTGGTAAAGCGGTAATATGTACATATATATTTACAAAAAGCGATTGAAAAATTCATCGTCATAGAGTATAATAGCACTAAAAGCATTGTATACTGCGCCGGAGCAGGAAGGTCTCATTTTGTGGCAGACAGCCGCATTGACGACTTTTCCGGTTTGGCATCCGGCATTTTCTTAAGAAAGGGTAAATAAAAATGAGAGTTCTTATTTTATCCGCAACTACAGGCGGCGGACATATGAGAGCGGCCAATGCTCTCAGCGAGTATATAAAGGCAAAGGAGCCTGAATCAGTTGTACTGATAGAAGATACTCTGCAATACATCAGCCCTACTCTGAACAAAGCCATAACGGAGGGCTATGTATACCTTGCGACAAAAACACCAAAGCTTTTCGGGAGTATGTACTACTCCTCTGACAAGGACAGTCAGATAAACACACTGAGAAAGACATTCGAGATCGCAACTACTACAGTCAGCAGCAGCCTGAAGCCTCTGATAGACGAGTTTAAGCCCGACATAGTTGTATCCACACACCCGTTTGCATCGGAAATTTTCGCCTCGCTGAGAAAGCGTGAGAATATCCACATTCCGATCATAAGCATAGTAACCGACTTCGGAGTTCACAAGAACTATATAAATGAAAGCATAGAGGCCTATATCGTATCCAGCAAAGAGATGGCTGACAATATGGTAGAGCGCGGGGTATCGCGCAATAAAATACACGTTTACGGTATACCTGTAAAGCAGTCGTTCTATAAATCCGATGAAACAAAGGAGACCCTGAAGGAGGAGGGACTTGATCCCGGGTTGCCGACGATACTCATTATGGCAGGCTCATTCGGTGTCACCGATGTCCTGAAGATTTACCACAAAATAGTAAAGTCAAACGCAGAGTTTCAGATAATTGTTATTACCGGCAAAAACGAAAGGCTTTACGAAACCTTTTACAGATATCTCAGTAAGATAACCCTCAACAATACACTTGTAGAAATAGATCAGGAATCGCGTCCGATAACCTCCTCTCATATTTCACGTCATATAAAGCCTGCAAAGCCAACAAAGCTTATGTACTACACCGACGAGGTAGAGAAGTATATGCATATGGCAGACCTTATAGTGACAAAGCCGGGCGGACTGACCGTAACCGAATCCATCGCCTCGGTTCTGCCGATGGGACTTTTTAAAGCCATACCCGGTCAGGAAGAGCAGAACGCCAGCTACCTGGTCAGAAACAGGATGGCTGTCAGACTTGAGAAAAACAACACCTGCACACGCACGATAACAGATCTGATCTCTCATCCGGAGAAGCTTGCTGCTATGAAAAACGCCATCAAGAGAAACTCGAACGGCAATTCATCCGAGCAGATTTATGAGCTGATGAAAAAACTTGTAAAATAAACAAAAAAGCACTCAAAGGGCAAGTTCAGTTAGCCCTGTTGAGTGCTTTTTGTTTTTGTATTACTGAAGGCTGTCTATCCTTACATTTACGTCACAGTCCGCGTCATAGTCAACGCCTTCTGCGCGGAAACCGAAGAGCCTGTAAAAATCATCAAAGAATCCGTCAAGATCTGCACAGTCCTTTATATTATCTGTTTCTATGTTCTGCCAGAGCTCTTTGACCTTGTCCTGTATATTATCCTGCATTTCAAGGTCGTCAAGTCTTATCCTGCATTCGGCGTCGGTCTGAACCTCATTCCCGGACATCTTTTCGTTAAAGAGTCTGTACATCTGTTCTATACAGCCCTCGTGAACTCCGTTTTCCTTCATCACCTTATAGAGAATGGAAATATACAAAGGAACTATCGGTATAGCGGCACTGGACTGGGTAACGAGAGCTTTATTTACGGATATATACGCCCGTATTCCGTCATCTGCGGCAGTTATAGACTTTGCGGTATTATAGAGGTGATCCTTCGCCTTGCCTATAGAGCCGTCGGCATATATAGCGTGTGTTATATCGGGCCCTATATAAGAGTACGCTACTGTAACTGCGTTATCCTCTATAGCGTCGGCAGCCTTGAGTGCATCTATCCAGTCCTGCCAGTCCTCGCCGCCCATAACCTTTACTGTAGCCTCTACCTCTTCCTCATCGGCAGGCTCTACCGTTACATCCTGTACGGTAAGGGTCTTAAGGTCGATAGTCTTGTTTTTATAGGGTGCGCCAACTGTTTTCAGCACTGATTTATACACCGTACCGTCCTCCAGAGTTCTTCTGGGAGCGGCAAGGCTGTAAACGAGCATATCTATCTTTCCGAGATCCTGCTTTACAAGGTCTATAGTCTGCTGCTTTATTTCACGCGAATAGGCATCGCCGTTTATAGTTTTTGCATAAAGCCCGTCCACGTGTGCATATTTTTCAAAGGCAACCGTATTGTAGTAGCCGGAGGTTCCGGTTTTTGCGCCCGATGCTTCCTTATCAAAGATAACTCCTATTGTAGAAGCACCGAAGGAATAAGCGGATACTATTCTCGAAGCCAGACCGTAGCCCATAGACGCGCCTATAACAAGCACTCTTTTGGGACCGTCGGTCTTTTTTTGATTTTTTACATAATCTATCTGCTCTTTGACTATTGCACTACAGCCCTCCGGGTGAGCCGTTGTACATATAAAGCCTCTTACCTTTGGTTTTACTATCATCGTTACTACTCCTTTATAATTATTTGCCAATAGCCTGTATTATTATTTTATCATAAATAATCTTATTTGTACACCGGCGGCGCAGTGCCTGCGCTGTCACCGGCGAGCCGCCGGGGGCAATTCGCGCTCGGGTATAATATCAGTGCCGGTATATTGTCGCGCAACTATATATTGCCAACTATAATTCTACACTTAGGCTGTCAAATTGCGCACTGTAGTTTGTGTTACCGCCTACTTTATCGGCACGCGTATGAGCTGGGTTTATTGTCCATCTCCACTGCCTCATCTACTCCGACTCAAGGGGAATATATTTTTCTGCTGTGCCGGTGGACTCAAGATACATTCTTCCGCTGCCGTCAATGTTTACATATATTGACGAAAACCTTTTCTGGGAATCCTCATATTCTGCGACGGGTATTATTTGGTAGCATACCGCGCTGTCAAACTCGGTGACTGTATCCGATACGTTGAACAGGTAATCCGAAAGCCTTCCGCTGAGTCCGAGCGACTTTATATCCTTCTTTGCAACAAGCAGCAGTGCGTCATTCGGCGACAGCTTTGCATCGGGAAACAACTCGGTATAGGGCTTATCATCATTTGCACTTTTTCTGTCACCGGTAAGTTCTCTATAGTCGGAGGTGATGGTCTTTCGGCAAATTCTTTTTCCGTCACAGGAAACAAGTATATTGCTGCCTGTAAATATTCTGTTTTCGTTTTCCTCAAGATAAAGGTAAACAGAGTACCAGTCGGTATCAAGATACTTCACCGTCTCGTTATAGTACTTTTTGTATTCGGACGCGCTCTGCAAAAGGTTCAGGCTATCTTTATCGGTATTGTCTATTAATTTGCAAGCCTCTGAAAAGTCTATACTACCCTCCGGTGCGGAAATCTGCGGCTCCTTCTCCGGTCGTCTCAGCTTATCCCCCTGTTTCTGCACAGCTTCGGTTGAGCTTGCCTTATATTCCACAGCCGGTATGCTGCTCCCGGTTTCGGCGGAACGATCATTGCTGCCGTTATTGCTGCATGCACAGAGCAGCAGTACATTAAGACATAATAATGCGATTATTTTTTTCATTGTATTTCCTCTTTTACAGTTTTCTTAATACCCTTACATAGTAGTCTGCCGTAACAGTCAGTCTCGGGGTAGACTCAAGCATTTTTCTGCGTTCTTCCTTTATCCGCCAGAAATGCGGAGTCATCATAAGCAGTGCCCTCAGACTTTTATTATCAAGCTCTGTTTTAAAGTTCAGCTCACGGCACGAAAGCTCCTCAAACATCTTTTTCGGCTCCTCCGGGTGCTTATGCTGCGGATACACTTCATCATAAATAATACTTTTCAGTTCGGTCAGATGAGAGGAGCCTACAGTCACCTCTGCAACTATTCCGCCTTTTTTCAGCACACGGGCATACTCCTCCTGCATAAGTATTGAAAACATAGCCACAACTGCTCCGACACTTTCATTTTTTATCGGTAGGTGAGATGCGGTAGCAACAAGCCAGAGTATATCACAGCTGCGCGAGCAAGCCATTTTTATCCCGTCCTTTGATATATCTATTCCCACACAGTCTATATCGAGTGAATTATGTATTTTTTCGGTATAATAACCTTCGCCGCAGCCGACATCAACAAGAACGCCCGGATTTTCGGGCAGATACTCCGACAGTGCCTTTATAACGCTGTCGCAGACAGGGCTATAGCTGCCGCCGTCAAGGAACTCTCGTCTGCTAAGAAGCATTTCCTTTGTGTCCCCCGGAGACAGCGAATGCTTTTGCTGCACGGGCAAAAGATTTACATAGCCCTGTCTTGCAATATCGAAGGAGTGGTTATTACTGCACACAAGGCTTTTATTATTCCGGACAAGCTCCTCTCGGCAAACAGGGCAAATTAAGCTCGGCTGATTTTTCAAGTCTGTCCCCCCTACTTTATTCTTTTCAGCTTACCGCCGCATGTACAGCGATAGTGTGACGGATGCTGTATTATTTTTGACATACGGGATCTGGCGATGATCTTGCCGCAGGACATACACTTTAGTGCATAATTAAGCGTCGGAGAAGTACCTTCATTTTTCTCTATACCAAGCTCCTCAAGTGTACTTGTGGTTTTTATATCATATCCATATGCACGGTTCATCACATCGGCATAGTATTTAAACAGTCTGCCGTGGTTCTGGCAGCCGTTACAAGTATGCAGCAGCTCGTGAGCTATTGTCTGCTTAACGGAATGAGCAGGAGCATCCTTCATAAATGATGACAGCTCGATATAGAACTCTCCGTCGATTTTTTTACAGCAGCCAAAGCGTTTTTTAGCACGGTTATTGCTTAGTATTTCGGGGTAAATATTATCAGGCAGAGGGATACCGACATTCAGAGCCTGCTCCTTTACCTGTACAAAAAGGCTGTTAAAATCATTCATTACAGTTTCACCGTGGTTCCTGTATGGTTTATTCCCGGGAGTATTTTATTTATCAGATCATCAGTCGCGATCCTGATACTCGAGGTATTCAGGCACGGGTGACACCCGAAGTATTCATTTTTCAGTACGTCCTCATCAATAAGAAGCTTAACTTTATTCCCGGTATCATTTGCAAGACACAGCACGCTTACCGATCCGGGCGTTACGTCAAGGTAACTAAGCATTGCCCCGGAGTCTGCAAAGGAAAGCCGTGAGCTGTTTATCTGTGCAGACAGGTCTTTGGTGTAAAAGGGTTTATCTCCCGGCATAACCAGCAGATAAAAGCTCGTTTTCTGACGGTTACACAGAAAAAGGTTTTTGGATATGGATACACCGAGTATATCTCCTATCCTTTTGCATGAATCCATATCGGCTGCTTCGTCGTGATCAAGTCTATAGTACCCGATCTTCAGTTCATCAAGCAGATCATATGCTCTTTCTTCTCTTTCGCTTCTTCTGTCCACGGGTCTGCCCTTTTGCAGACTGCTGATTTCCATCCTTATCCCCTCCATCCTATAATTATACCACACACTCTCCAAAAAGCAACGTCTCCGCGTCCCCATTTTAAAGAAAGAGACGCAGAAGGCGATGTCCTTAGCGAAAAAAACGAAAAGTGAATAACAGGTATGCAAAAGAGTCCTTCAGCGTGTGAAGGACTCTTTCTTTAATGGCTTCTGTTTTTGATAAATAGACGACACCGGCTCATATCGGATCGCGCATCCGCTCCCTGCGGTCGCTGTTTTTTCGGGAGTTAAAATCCCGTCCCGCGCCCGCAGAAATTTCTTTTTTGGTTCCTTTAGAAATACTCAGCCATTCATATTCTTAAAATTCAAGGAGTTGGATCTGTAAAGATTTTTAAAAACCTTGTAGTTGCGTTCGTATACCGCTTTGTTCTCAGGGGAGGGAGTGTATATATGATCCGCTTTTACAAGCTGACGCGATAATCGGAATACATCCACGCCTTTGATACCCGCCGCGACAACAAGCGCCGTTCCGATCGCGCCGACCTCTTGGGTGTTACTGACGGTCTCTATGGTTCGTCCGGTGATGTCCGCCAGCATCCGGCAGGTAACGGGAGATAATGCTCCTCCGCCGACGAACCGGATCGTATCAGAGGTTTTTACCTTTTTCTCCGAGCATTCCAAAAGCCAGCGGAGATGATAACAAATGCCTTCTAATACCGCGCGGATCATATCTCGCTTGCCGTTTTCGATGCGGATATTGAAGAACATCCCGCCGGCATTGGAGTCCTCAAACGGACAGCGGTTACCGTGGAGCCATGGGGTGAAGATCACGCCGTTTGCTCCCGGCGGCGACTTGCTGACTTCATCGGAAAGGTAATCATAAAGGTTTTTGTATTTGCTTTCGAGATCATCCGCTATTGTGGCATTTTTCAGGTAAACGCCGATCTCATCCAGCGCAAGATGTTCCATGACCCATTCAAAGCACTTTCCGGCTGTCTCCAATTCCGCGTAATAGTTGAAGTACCCGTGCCTGGCGGAAAGAACGCCGGTGATCATTGCGTCGATATCGACGGTCTGATGATCCATAAATGTCGATACCCATCCCGACGTTCCGACATAGATATGCGTGTCGCCCGGTCGTGTGCATCCGGCTCCGATATTGACGAAGGTGGTGTCGCCTCCTCCTCCGAAGACCGGTATCCCTTCAACAAGTCCGAGCTCCTGAGCCGCTTTCTTTGTCAGCCCGCCGACAAGATCCGTACAGTCGATGATCTCAGGCATATGGTCGGCATTCACCTTGTACATCTTTAAAAGCCCTTTGTTCCAGCCTTCCTTTCCTTTTCGAGTATCATAAAGGAAGGTCGCAAAGGCGGTATCGGCAGTCCTTACGATCCTGCCCGTACAGCGGGAAACGAGATAGTCGCCGATATCCAGCCATTTGTATACTTTTTT
>JAHKXX010000017.1 GCA_020627425.1 bacterium | reverse complement strand
CGTGACCGTAAAGAGATCTATGCGCTGGTACTTTATAGCTTCATAGGACGCGGAAAGCATTCTGCCGCGCTTTATCAGGTGTACAAGGTTTTCGCTGGTGTGTACATTTGTCTGCGGAAGCTGTGCTCCCTCGGATACGGGCTTTAAAGCCTTGTCGTCGTCCTCGGGGTCGGATACAACCGAGCGGTAGTCAACTCCGTCAATAACGGTTTTTGCCGCTATTATATCGCCGAGTCTGTCGGCGCTCTCCATACCCTTTGCTACTGCTCTCGATATATACTCGGGGAAAAGAGCCGCAGAGTCCGTTGTATCAAAAAACTTCTGTACTCTGTCCGAATGTGAGCCTCCTGTCCTGATGTCAAATCTTTTCAGCTGGCGCTGATATGCGTCAAGCCCTTCCAGCTCGCTGCCCTTGTAGTTTTCCGACGGGTCAAGCTCCTCAAGTACCTGAGTCAGTGTTTTTCCCGTTTTGTACATACCCTTTTCAAGCTTTATGCTGTCATAAAATGCCATAATAAATATCTCCTCTCTTCCTTATCAAAGTATTATGCCGGCATAGTGGTTTGTTGTGTCCACATCTACGACCAGTATATTTCGTCCGTTTGTGCTGTCGGACTTTATTTTTCCGCTGTTGCCGACAAGCGGAGCAAAGCCGACGCTCAGAGTGCCGCTGTAGGGTACCCTTATATAGCCGCCAAGCTGTACTGCCGCATAGCCTGCGCGCGTACCTACGCATATTCCGCAAAAGGCGCCGTTTGCAGCCGACACCGTACCGTTGTCGCTTATCATTACAGGCTCGCCTGCGTTTACGGTTCCCGATGCTTCAAAGGTTGCCGTCTGTTCGTTAAATCCGTTAAAAGCTACTTTCATTTATGCTTCCTCCTTAAATGTTTTTGTAAATGTCATTTTGTTCTTCATTTTTTTCCTTGCCGCTCCATAGCTGGGGCTTTATGGGATATAATTCCGACATTCTCTCCCCGAGGGCGTTTCTGAATTCAAAAAGCTCCTTGGCACTCATTTTCTCAGTAAAGCCCAACAGAAACTCTTCGCTAAGCTCCGGCAGCACTGCGCGGCTCCACGTGAAAAGCTCTTTTTTCAGCTTTTCTCTGTAGTACTCTCCGTCACCTGCAAGCTCACTCAGCTCCTCCACTCTTTTCTCCAGCCCGTCTATATCACGGGAAGTCCATATTTCCTTTACCGTTCCTCGCTCCCTGTCTCCGACGGTGTAGGATTTTATCACTCCGGCGGCTCTCTGAGAGGGAACGGCGACAAACGACCACTCATAGGCGTCCGTTACCTCGTCAAGCGTTGCATAGCACAGCGCTCCTGCGTATTTTCTGCCCCTGATATGTCCGCAGCTTCCTATATCCTCCTTGCAGACGGAGCAGATATGTCTTTTTACTGCACAGCCTACGCTTACTTCCTTTTTTATACCTGTATCCAGCTCCTTTATAAAGCCGTCGTTTTCTCCCGTTCTCGGTATATACGCCTTTGCAAGGAGTCTTTTGTAGGGCTTTTTGTCAAAGCAGAGTCTGCCATCGACGCGCTGTACCTTTAGTGAATATATCCTTGCCTTCTGATTGGCGCTTTTTGGATCGTGGTCGGTTATCCCGGTCACTCCCTCAAAAAGCTCTGCCATCTTGTCCAGAGCCTCATCCGAAAACCTTTCGCAGTCCCTGTCAAGCTCGTTGTCGCAGAGAACCACGGAAAAAGTATATACATCGTCCTGTGTCAGCGCCCTGCGTGTGTATTTGTTGATAAGAGCCAGCTCTTTTTCGTCGGCTCTGCCGGTAGTATCCGCCATTTAATTTCCCCTTTCTGTTTTTTCTGCCTGAGCATTATAGAGTCTTGCTCTTGCAAGCTCTACCTCGTCCTGAAGATTTATATTGTCCCATACGATCTTTACACTGTCCCTGCAGCCGCCGAGCTTCAGATATACGGTACAGAGTCTGTTTATAATACCGCCGAGGCACCGTCTGTAGTATTCCAGCTCGCTGGTAAGAATGTCTGCCTGCTGAGAGGACATACGCTCTGTAGTAGACCACGACAGTCCCAGCAAAAACGGCGGTATGGACAGCTTTGCCACTATCTGCTCCAACAGCTGACGAACAGGTATCTCGCTGTCGGGTATCTGATTATCAGCACCGATGACCTTTATACTTACATCGCCGACAGTCACAAAGTCCCTCGGCTCGCGGCTTTTCATTGCCTTGCTCCACTCCGAGGCTATTATTTTTGCGCGCTCCTTTGAAAAAGCCCGTTCGTTTTCTCCCGGCTTATATGAAACAGAAAAGCGCACGTTGCCTATTCTGTCCCAGTTGGTGCCTGTAGCCCTGAATATCTTCATAAGCACATCGCTTACAAACGGCAGACCCCTCAGCAGTGACGTCCCGTATACGCTGTCAGGCTCCGGCATAAGGGCGCTGTAGAGTATCAGCGACGGATATTTTACGGGTATTCTTCTGCCGCCGGAGGCAGCATAGATATTCACCCCGAACGGGTCGTCGCCTTTGCAAAGCTCCACGTTGTCAAGGTTTGAATTATAAAGCCCTGCTATTCTTGTGCCCGTTATATCGGGAACTATCTCGCCGACAGCCGTACCGTACAGTAAAAGCTGTTCGGTAAAGACAGACAAAAAGCTGTCTATTCCTATACCGGACGCTCCCACAGGCACGGTATCAAGAAAATTATTTAGCTGCTGCTGCAATTTTTTATCATTACATTCAATATGAAAACCCCCGATAAGCCGTACTATCTTATATATTGCGGCGTCTATTATCGGTACGTTATCCCTCAGCTGTTTATACAGCCTTCTTTCGCAGCCGCCTGCCGTAAAATACGAGTATAGTCCTCTGTCATACCCGTCGCTGACAGCCGTCTGGATAACGGGTTCCTTGTGTTTTCTTTTTTTACTGAACACTTTTTTATCAGCTCCCTTCAATAACCCCCTGAAAAACATAAAAATTCGACCTCAAAAGGTCGAATTTTCAAAAACTTTTTAAAATTTTTTTAGTTTCTGTCCATTGTAAAGACAAAAACCTCCTCATCCGTAGCAGACAGTATAGTCGTAACAAAGTATCGTATATCGTCCATAGAGTGGTCGTTCTCCTTTCTGGGAATGTCACGTCCAACGTCGTCAAAGCGGTAAAGCCCGAACTCCCTTATGCAGTCCTTACAGGTTTTGCATATGCGTATACTCCCGTCCTTCAGTGCTCCGGAGGTTTTTCTGATACCGTCCAGCACACGGTTCTCCGCCGGAACAACATTAAACCTGCCGTGACGCTTTATTACCTCTATAAAGCTTGCGGCGGAGGGGTCTACCGTTATCAGCTTTATCTCTCTGTCTCCGACAAGCTCGCACAGTCCGCTGTAATGCTCCTCGTCTGTACGCGAGAACCCGTGCTGCCGGGAATCGTAGTAGTATTCCTTCAGCCTGTACCATACTCCGCCGCTTTTGCCCCACAGCCCGAAGGAAGAGGGGTTTACCGTACCGTAGTCGCACGACACGGCATATTCTTCACACCTGTCCGGTACATCATACAGCATTTTTTCGTCCGACATAAACGGATATACAAGCCCCTCGGTCGCTGCCCATTTACCCAGAACGAACCTGTCGTAGAAGGTGCCGGAGTACAGGCTTTTGTATCTGTTTTTTACCCTCTCCGAAAGAGACGGATTGTCGTCCATAGTAAAGTGAAGATAAAATACGTTTTTCTCACGGACCTTCTTTATCCATTCCGTACAGAACCAGTGCTGAGGATATTCGGGGTTACAGTTGAACCACATTTTTGAATTATCCACCGAACACCTTGCCAGAGCCTGCTCCGCAAAGGAACGCGGCATAAGAGCCACTTCATCAAGAAGCACTCCGCACAGGGTCATTCCCTGTATCAGTGCACCTGAGCCTTCGTCCTTACCGCCGAATAAATAGAAGGTGTTCTTTCTGCCATTGACAGATACTTCAAATATATTTGAGGACAGTCTGTCTTTTATATCAAAGCCAAGATCTCTGAGTATAGGCAGCAGCGGCTCTATCACGTTTCGTTTTACCGAGCGTATGGTCTTACCGCATATAGCAAAGCTTCCTGCACAAAAGGAGTACATAGCCCATGCAACAAACGACACGCTCATACACAGGGTCTTGCCGCTTCGCACAGCCCCGTCGCATATAATAGCGTCGTACTTCCTTTCGGGTGAAGCCGGAGTCCACCAGTTAAGAACCTTCAGCTGTTTTTTTGAAAACGGTACAAAGCTCATACATCTCCTCCTTCTTCATCTGTCTGTTTCATTCCGCCCACAAGGGCATTATAAAAATCCGAGCTGGTTATATTTTTTTCCGCACTGCCCTGCTCCAGCTTTTCGAGTGCTTTTATCCTGTCGAAGAATTTTATTTCAATGCAGCCGTCTTTAGGCTTTTTTATTTCGGAAACGCAGAACAGGTCGCTGTTTTTTATATCCTCCGGTGTCAGTTCATTTTTAAAGACCAGAGCGACGGCGTCGCAATTATTCGAAAAAGCGAGTCTCTCGTAGCCGGTTTTTGCCCTATGTGCAAGCGACTCCTCAAAAGCCTTATAAAGTCTGTTTACCTCATTTTTAATATCCTCTCTTTCCGACATTTTCACAGCGGCTTTTACGATATTTCTGAACCCTGCCTTTATCAGAGCCGTTTCATTATCAAAGCCGTGTGCCACATAATAACAATACATTTTTTCCTTAATAGTCATAATATTACCTCCGTGCAGTGCCTGCACTGTCAACTCTCTCTTGCCGCGCGCCGGCGTGCCGCCGGTGTCAACTCTCTCTTGCCGCGCGACGGCAAGGGCGTGCACGGCACGCCGCAGCGTGGCAAGTCTTTGTTACCGCCGACTGCAAAGCACCGTCTCAAGCTTGGTTTATTGTCCCTCTCCATCCGCGTCACGCCGCTTACGCGCCGCTCGTGCTGATTTATAGTGAAGATCAGCATATTTCTCCACTCTATTCATTGTCTCCGAGAAAGCAGTACAGCGAGTATAGCGTGAATTACACTCCACAATTCCACTTTCCGCTTTCCAAATTCCCGATTCCAAATCTCAACCTCCTTCTATAATCCCATTAAAAAAACAGATTTTTCGACCTCTGAAGGTCGAATTTTAAAAAAATTTATCTGATCGATTTAAAATTTTATATTTTATAAAGCCGATAACACAATATAAGACAGAGAAACATATTCGCTTTGACTTCACGGCAGCACGAGCGGCGCGTAAGCGCCGTGACGCGGATGGAGAGGGACAATAAACCAAGCCTGTACGCGTGCCAATAAAGTGGACGGCAACACCGACTCGAGTGCGCG
>JAHKXX010000172.1 GCA_020627425.1 bacterium | reverse complement strand
CCGTCGGGACTCTCTGCCTTCGGAGCAGGAGCAGTGGCATTGTCGCAGTATGGTATAATAACGGCGCAGACCCTGCCTGTGCTTACGTTTCCGGCTGTTTTCATACAGCCCTTTGCCCAGCTTATAATCCCCGAGATGGCAGAGGCGAACGTCCGGAGAGACAAAAAGAGTATAAAGAGAATGACCGAAAAAATGCTGTCGTATACCCTGAGATATTCTATACCCGTTATGGTGTGCTGTATATTCTTCGCGGTTCCCGTATGCCGTCTGCTGTACGGCAACGACGAAGCAGGCATATATCTTTCGCGGCTTGCCCCCGTTATACCGTTTATGTATATTGATTCGGTCGCGGACGGAATGCTCAAAGGGCTTGACCGCCAGACAAGCTATCTTGTCTTTAATCTCATAGATTCGGTCATCAGGGTAATACTGACCTATTTGCTACTGCCGGTGTTCGGGATAAATGGAGAGATCGCGGTAATAATAATATCCGAGCTGCTGAATACCTCTATGAGTGTGATAAAGCTGATACGGGTGACGGAGATAGAGCTTGGGATCTTTAAAAACATTGTCCTGCCGCTGATAGAGATAGGGGTACCGTGTATTGTCTCATATCTGCTGTTTTCGTCTCTCAAGGGAGAGCTGTGGGATATATGCAGACTTTTACTCTGTATAGGCTGCTATGTACTTTTCGAGCTTCGGAAAAAGCCGTATGTGTCCGAAAAGAAAAAGCTGCGTATACCGAATGTCATACGCCTGCCGTGACAGAAATACCCCAGTAGTGTTTTATCAAAAAACTAAAAAGAGCCTGTGCCGACTGCTCATCTTCGTCAGTCGGACACAGGCTTTGTTACTGTGTATTATTTCTTGGATTTTGATTTTGACTTTGCTTCTTCCTTTTCTTCCTTCAGCTCCTCATTAGCTACCTCTTCTATAACGGAAGTACAGTGAGCGCAGCGTGTAGCAGCTATATCTATCTCGGACAGACAGAAGGGACACTTCTTTGTTGTGGGTGCCTCCGGCTCTTTGGGCTTTTTGCGCAGATTCATCAGCTTGTTTACACCCTTTATAAAAAGGAAGATGATCAAAGCCATAATAAGGAAGTTGATTATTGCGGCTATAAAGTTACCGAAGTTGATAGGACCTACATTCAACGCCTGAGTCGCCTTGCTTATGTCCAGAGCACCGGTCTCGGGGTTTGTCAAATCCTGTCCGGATATAGTAGCGACCAGCCAGCCAACGCCCGGCATAATGACATCGTTACAAAGAGATGTAACGATCGTGTTGAACGCACCGCCGATGATAACGCCGACAGCAAGATCCAGCACGTTGCCGCGCATAACAAATTCCTTGAACTCGTTTATAAATTTTTTCATAGTGACACACCTTTCAGATAATATTAAATCTGAAAATATTATAACATAACGGGGTGTGCCGAGTAAACAATATTTTTTGTTTTTTTACAAATTTTTTATGTAATTATTTGTCTCAGTAACCAAAAACGCCGCTTATGGATTCATCATTCACGATCCAGTCATTGACATCTATCACAGTATACTCAGCCTTGTCGTTTCTTATAATGACATTTTGTATCCCTGCGTTTATTATCATTCTCTTGCACATAGAACAGGCGGAGGCGTTTTTTACATATTCTCCGCTCTTTGCGTCCTTACCGACGAGATACAGAGTAGAGCCTATCATATCGTCTCTTGCTGCGTGTATTATGGCGTTCTGCTCCGCGTGTACCGAGCGGCACAGCTCATATCTTTCTCCGCGCGGCACCTTCAGGGTCTCTCTGACGCATACGCCCAGATCTATACAGTTTTTTCTGCCCCTCGGCGCGCCAACATAGCCCGTTGATATTATCTGGTCATTTTTGACTATTATTGCACCGAAGTTTCTTCTCAGACATGTTCCTCTCTCGAGCACCGTTTCGGCAATATCGAGATAGTAGTTTATTTTATCGACTCTCAATTCCTGCGCCTCCCTCAAATAATTTGCGGTCAAGTTATTTACCTATATTATAAGTTATATTTCGCTGTATTTCAATGCTTTTTAAAAAAAAGCGAGTGCCTCCGCGGTCGATTCGCGCACTGTAGTTTATGTTATCGTCTACTTTTTTGGCACGCGTACGAACTTGATTTATTGTCCCTTTCAATCCGCGTCACGGCGCACAGGGCGCCGCTCACGCT
>JAHKXX010000171.1 GCA_020627425.1 bacterium | reverse complement strand
GCGCATAATAAAGAAATTTATCAAATGTTCTCTCAGGCGTCCGTTGAGAACGACGCAAGTCGGTCGAAACGGCTAACGCCGTGAGGTTATTATAACACAAAATACTAAAAAGTTCACTTGTTATATAAAAATAATTGTTCTGGTGTTTTTATATATAATAAAAATCAAAAAATGTTTCCCGATCCTCTTACAGGAATGGAAACATTTTTTGATCAAGAATATTATTTTTCTTCTTATTTTTTATATATCTTGTCAAGCTTATTTATAAAGTCCTGTCTTTCTATATCCTCAAATCCTCTGAAAATAACGGCAGAAATATCAGTATGATTAAAAAGAAATTGATAATCGCCACCAATATTTCCTTCAGGATAAGGAACTCCTATATAGTCAAATTCTCTGTTATCATCTTCTTTAGTTTGCTTTACACCAAAAATCATAAGCTTCTTTGGCGAAGTATTTAATAGTACGACCGAACCAATAGGCAATAATTGTTTAATCTCCATAAAAAAACTCCTTTTTTATTCTTTAATTTTTTCTATTAAGGCCTTGTCCATAGTCTCATCGGAAAGATCAAGCAGTTTAATAAATTCAGACCGGCTGTCATCTTCATAACCACGATAAAAAACTGCTTTTATGTCGGTGTGGTTAAATAGAATATGTGAGTCCTTGTCAGTATTGCCTTCGGGATAAAATACACCGCAATAATCATACATTTTTATTGTATTATCCCCTTCCTGTACCAACTGCTTTATACCATAAATCATTATTCTCTTTGTACCACCCTGTAAAAGAACAACTGTTCCTATTGGCAACAGGTCTTCATTTTTTATCATATATTAATTACCTCCCTATATTAGAATTTTGACAAAAAATTGCCAAAAGAGTTAAATGCATTGTTTACAACATCCGCTCCGTAATCAAACAGGTTCTTTCCTTTATCTGCAAAATAGTCAACCGTACTGTTAAGGAACGGACCTACATCCGTTACCTGTATTCCGTCTCTTAGCAAACCGGCAGTATCTGTATAATAATCAGTAAACGAGTTTAGTCTTGCCTGTCTATAATCCTGATAACCGGTCCAGTAATCTGAAATATCTTCAACAAAAGTCTCTGCAGCATTGCAAATCGTATCAGATACCCATTCGTGTATTTTACGACCGGTAAGATGTTCTGTCAACATATCCGCACCTATAACAATAACTGTAGAAGCCGCTGCAACCGCTCCTGCCGGCGGGCAAGCCCCTGTAATACTGACTATTGCCGCAGTCAAACCTGCGCCCACTGCCATATCCAATCCAATATCAGATGCGGTTTCTATAACCGTTTCGGAAATTCCTCTAAGATTTATACTACCGTTCTGTTCTTGATAATTGTCAATTCCGTTTAGTATTCCGCTAAGAACAATATCTGCCCATTTACAAACCGCTTTACCCTTGCTTGCATTATGGAACAAATCGTCCATACTGCCCCCAAGCGAGCTTTTAAAGTTTTCAAACCACGACGCTCCTACCTTGACATTTCCTACCGCAGCTCTTCCGAACCAGTCAATTACGCCATCTTTAGGCAAAATCTTCCCGATAGTCTTTACTGCTGATTTGCCGATCTTGACCAAACCCTCAAATCCATTGTCCCCCTGACGAATTAAATTGTAAACAAACGACGCGATACTGCCGCTCGCACCTACTCCACCAACTACCTTAAAAATATCGTCGAATAGATCGAGATCAACCAATTCGACATTGCCGCTGATTTCTTGTGTACCGCTGCCGGAGCCGTTATTATTTGTACTGCTGTTATTACCGACGTCCCCATCAGCACTGATACCCGAAAGGTCGCCTTCGCATTTTTTGTACAGACTTGAAGCTTCGCTTACAACAGAACTGCATTTCGTCAATAAATCTCGCGTTTTATCAAGTCCGCCGTTAGCACTTCTGAGCGCAGCCTTTATCGTATCGGTACTGTCTCCAAAATCGGCAAGTCTACCCTCTAATCCTCTCAACTTTTGAAGTGTGCCGTTCATTTTGCTGTTTAGCTCTGATATATCCGTTGAGCCTCTTAACATTCCCTGCCAGTCGGCATAAAACTCAGGCATTTTTTTCACCTCTTACTTTATCATAATTTTGTCCGTATGGAAAGTGATTATTTATGTACTGCCGCCATAGGTTCTCTTTTCCGCTATATCAAGAATACGCAGTTCTGCGTCCTTCTTTATATTTGCATTCTTTTCCATAACATCTGCTACCAAATAATATCTGTTTATCCACATATACAAATCACTGAGTATTTTGTTGTATTTTCTTCGGTAGTTAACTGAGGCTTCACCGGTCCAAACATTGCCCGTCAATATAACATTCTCGGAATATTGATCATAGATCCTTTTCAATTCATCTGCTGCGGCTCTTATCTCGTTTGCCTGTGTTACAGACCTGGAATAATTAAATATTACAAGGGATCTTTTTGTCGCATTTGTGATCATAACAAATCACCTCCATCAATAAATAACATCTACCGGAAGTGATCCTGCCGATTCTACATTACGCTTTTCGGTTTCCACATACTTCCCGGATATTTTCCTCAAAACAGTAACATATGAATTTATCGCATCAAGCTGTCTGTTAATATCTTCAAATTGCACCGAAAAATCAGACAGTGCCCTGTCGGCTGTGGATCCTTCCCAATAGGTGGCAGTACCTCTGAGAGTGCTTGATATTTCATTTATATGATTTCTCGCGGAAGTTACTTTTCTTTCAATATCTTCCGCACAGTTGTTAAGGTCATCTGTATTGACCTTTATTTCAACTTCTCTACCACGAAGCATACTGTTTAGTAGCTCCTGAAAATTAATATTCGCTATATTTAGAGCCGCTGACATTTTCTCACCTCTTTTTCAACGCCTTTTGTAACCGTTCAGTCCAATGAAAAAATTGTATAGATGCACAAAAGAAAAATTTAATCAACCAACAGCGATCAATCCAGCAAAAAAAGTAATGAACAGATGAATATCTTGATATTATGTCTTACATCGGTACTGCACGCAAACATGGTATCAATTCTTTTAAGGCTGTTTTGTTCGCTGTTTGCGGTAAACCTTATTCTTTTTGGTGGGAGACTGAATAGTTACCGCCTTTTTTAAATGCTTATCTCATTTACAAGCTCATCTACGCGATTCTCACAGCCTGCATACTTTCTGTGACATTCCTCCAGATGCTTAACAAACCTATCTATATTATGAAAAACCTTTGTAATGTTAAGGTAATCGCTTTCAAACTGTTTTGCAAATTCATCATTAGCCGGACCGTCCCACATTCCGTTAAGAGTCTGTACATTTTCATAAATGGTTTTTATCTCTCTTTTTGTATCCGTTAGCTTACTATTTATATCGGATGTGTCAAAAGCCAGACGTTCCGTGTTGACACTTACCAAATTATTACTCACAACTATAGCCTCCTACCTCAATACTGTAACATACAGATAGGTAGCGCCCACCTGTATTACATCGTTAGTTTTTATTGCCACAGGCGTTTTCAACACTTCTCCGTTGAGCCTGGTACCGTTTTTGGACTGCAGATCCATAATATATGGCATACCGTTGTATAAATAGATCTTAAAATGCATTCCTGAAATATAATTATCATAGAGTATCCTTATTTCTGCCCTGCCGGACATAGACCCGAATGTTTTTGGCGATTCAAGAGAAACAGGACCATAATCAATACCCTTGTTTCGATCATACAACTTTACTTCCGGCGATTGTATGCCGGATACATATACCGTGCCTACGCCATCTGTAGGTATAAAATCAGAGCCTTCATTGATCATATGACCGAGATCTACATCTACTCCGCGGTTAATAAAAGACTTGGATCTTGAATATTGATTTACTGTCCTGTTTCCGCTCCAGAGAACAAAAATAATCATTGCAACTATCATCAGCAATAATAATATCAACATCGCAAGCATAATATATTCCATTGTCCCAACTCCGTTCGCAATCAATTTTGTTCTTTACTTTGCTGCGCTTCTGTTTCTTTCTTAATCAAATCCGCGAAGGTGTTCATATGTACGGCACATTTCAGTATACTTTTACCGATCTCTGAATACTTAAGAAAATAGTGCTTTACTTCCTCTCCGATCCATTCGCCATAAACCATATCATTTACAGTATCTGTTTTGTCTTTTATACTCCTAAGCTCAGAGGACAGCCTGTAGGCTGTATCTGCACATTGTCGAAGTATCTCTGTGTCATCGTTCAATTGCATCACCCATACCCTGCAAAATCCTTAACGCCTGTAAATAAGCAATATCAATTATGTCGTCATATTTAAATAAGTATGTCTTCAGACAAAGCCTCCACGCCGCTGAGATTTTCTTTTTCAGAGGTGTTGTAATTCATCTCTATCGCTAACAGTTTCTTTTCGTGACTCTCCAATGCTCGGCAAACCTCTTCCATCTCTTCAAAATAATCTCTGACGCAGGCTATAAATTCATTGTGTGCATAACCTTGCCAATAATCATCCGTACTCAATAATATATTCTTTATATTATCAAATTCGTATTTCACGGCATTTACACACTGCGAAAATAAAGCAGCTCTGTCGGATAAATCCCTGCCCGAAACTTCAATGCTTGTTTCAATCTCCGATTTACTCATCATCCGACACCTCGACCAATTTTATTTCGTTAACGGTGTTTTTTATTTTTTCTCCGACAGCCGTATAAACGTCACAGGCGTGCTCCATCCAATCTATAAGTCCGCTGATCTCCTCAATTAGACTTACAAGCTTAACCTCATCTAAGCTGTATTCCCGAAAAAACACACTCGCAGCATCTCCATGCCAATTGTGCATAAGTGCTGACACTATATCGGTCATATTATTTTTTTGTACTTCAATCACACTCAGACAACAGTCTATTTCGCTTGTGCTTTTTTTCAACTGTTCCTTATCAATAATTATTTTTTCCATAATTGTTTGTCATTTAACTTTCATTTAACTTTTGCACTTATCTTCCACAAATCACTGTTTTCGTCTGTGGTATCGAATTTAATATATACATCTCCTGCTTCTTCAACATCTATAAGGCAGTTTATCTGACTGTCATATGTTTTTCCGTTTTCGAGTTCCCCCCAGCTGTCCGTCCATTCCTCGTTGGCTCTAACTTTGAAGCTATATGTACCAGCAGGCACATTTTTTATAACACATTCATATTTTTTGGGCTCTCCGTCAATCTCAGTCATAAACTCGTCCGCAGTCCAATCCTTACAGCTTGGAAATGTTCCCGTAACACCATATATCGTTTGTACGTTGTTTTGTTTTGTATAGGGATTATCTTTTAAAAGATCACAGCCGGTAAACGCCTTCGAGGTTATAGTCATTTCTGCGTTCAGGTTTATAGTAACAAGTCTTTTACATCCTGCAAACGCATAGTCGTTTATTTTTTTTATTCCCTCAGAAAGATAAACCGCTTCCAGTGAAGTACAGTACTTGAATGCACCCTCGCTTATCTCAGTAACACCCTCAGGGATAGTAACTGATTTAAGTCCGGTACAGGATACAAAGGCATATGTCCCTATTGTTTTTAAACCGGAGGGCAAGGTAATGCTCTCAAAAGAACTACAGTCCTCAAAAAGCTTTGTGCCTATTGCTACTACCTTATGTCCACCGATGGTATCAGGCAGTGCAATAGTATTTTGATTGAAATCCTTGTATGAATAAAAACAAAGGGTCGCCTCATCACCCTCCAGAGTATAACCAAAGTCGCCGTCCATTTTGACCCCATTATCACGGAATGTCACAGCCGAAGTATCGCCTGTTTTTTCGGCGCTTTTTGTTTTATTGGTTTTACAAGCCACTAAGGGTAAAGATAAAAGCATAACCAGCATTAATAATAAGATTCTCTTCAACACTGAATACCTATTGATTTTAAACACCTCCTGAAAGCTTTACGGCATTATGCACTTTTTATTATTTGAAGTCCGCTAAAAGATCGCTCAACGGATCGTTAATGATTGTAACAACCGGGAAAACACTTTTTCTTAAATGTCCGATACCGCCAACTGAATCCGCAATCATATATTCCGTTTCCCGACAGTAATTGCAAACGGTTTTCATAACCAATGACATATCACTTAAATAATTTATGTTAGTTTTCAGCTCTGCGATTATTATTTCTGCTTCCTCGCACAGATGATCATTATTAAGCTTTTTTAAACAAAGACTCATAGCAGTAAATTCCTCAAGTATAGCCTTCATTGACTTGCTTTCCTGATGCAGCCGATCGGACGCATATAAAATACTGTCGCAGTTTATTATCATTTTTTACCTCTGTATTTACGGCAGAGCCGCCTGTCTTTGTCGTCTTAAAATCCAAACTCAGGGAACGCCGTGTACAGCGTTCCCCGGAATCATTTGTAGTATAATTCTGTTTGACCGTTGTCAGGAAATTATATCTGTAGCAAGCGCTGCTGCTGCCTCTGAGCTTTGAGACTCTGCTCTCTCGTATTCCTGTACAATAGCGTTCAGGTCATTTACATGCTCCT
>JAHKXX010000170.1 GCA_020627425.1 bacterium | reverse complement strand
CTGAAACATAGAAAACGACAATTAACAATTCAATAAACAAGGATAAATACGAGAGTTCAAGTCCAACAATGGTTAGAGAAAAATATCTTTTTTGTACTCTGTTGACAGTGCGTGACCGCAGGGAACGATTCGCGTAGTCGTTCCCTGCGGTCACTCTTTTTTCGGAAATTCAATTCGTTCGCCGCGCACCGAAAAATAACTTTTTTATACTTTGTTTACATCTGAAAGGTACGAAAAAAGATGTAGCCGGCAAAAATCCCGATTTTATCGGGATTTTTTGACGTTATTGATATATAAGACATAGGAACTTGCTACCACTTCAAAGCAGCGCTAAGTGCCGCCCTGTGCGGTACCCCAAGGGCACTTCCTTCGGGCGCACGGCGCGGACGGCACCGTATAATAAATCAAACTCCGCCGCGTGCCAAAAGGTTGGCGGTAACACTAACTTGAGTGCGCGAATTGACTGCGGAGGCACTCCGTGTAAAGTCCGCGGTGCTCGGGGAGCGATAAATCAGGGTCGCGGGCGAGAATACGCAGGGCGGCTCGCTGAGTCTGCTCAAGCGATAACATATCGCTCATATTTGCTACCCTTAGCTCCGGTAAACCGTGTTGACGTGAACCGAAAAAATCGCCCGGTCCGCGCAGACGCAGATCTTCATCAGCTATTTTAAAGCCGTCGTTGGTTTCGCACATTACCTTCAGACGCTGTATTGTGCTTTCGCTTTTTGAGTCGGACACCAATATGCAGTATGACTGCGCGCTGCCTCTGCCGACTCTGCCGCGCAGCTGGTGAAGCTGTGACAAACCGAACCTCTCGGCATTTTCTATAAGCATTATCGTTGCGTTGGGTACATTTACCCCGACCTCTATTACCGTTGTGGATACAAGTATGTCAAGTCTGCCGTGTGAAAAGTCGTCCATCACACTGTCCTTTTCGGCAGACTTCATACGTCCGTGCAGCAGCCCTATGCGGCAGTCGGAAAGAGGTGTGTGTTTGAGACTCTCTATGTAGCTTTCTGCTGATTGCAGATCTATAGTATCGCTGTCCTCGACTAACGGACAAACTATATAGCACTGATGTCCTTCTCTGATATTTTTTCTCAGGAAACCGAGTGCTCTTGTGCGCTTTGGGCTGTCAATAAGCAGAGTCTCGGTTTTTTGTCTGCCGGGGGGCATTTCGTCAAGAACCGACAGGTCAAGATCGCCGTATATCATCAGTGCAAGAGTTCTCGGTATAGGCGTTGCAGACATTACAAGTATATGGGGAGAGTCGCCCTTTGATACGAGTGCTGCGCGCTGGGCTACACCAAAGCGGTGCTGCTCATCGGTTATTACAAGGGCAAGCGAGCTGAACTCTACCTTGTCGGAAATAAGCGCGTGCGTTCCGATCATTATATCTATGTCTCCGTCGGCAAGACGTTTATATATATGATTTTTCTGCGATGCTCTCATAGAGCCTGTAAGAAGCTCTATGCGTATGCCTGTATTTCTGAAAATGCCGGATAATGAATCGTAATGCTGTGCGGCGAGTATCTCTGTCGGAGCCATAATAGCGCATTGATACTTATTCTTTACAACGGTATAGCACACCGCCGCCGCGACTGCTGTCTTGCCCGAGCCTACGTCTCCCTGCAAAAGCCTGTTCATGGGTGCGTTTCCGTTTGTCATATCGTTTATACATTCAGAGACAGCCCGTCGCTGTGCGCCCGTAGGAGAAAACGGAAGCAGCGAAAAAAATTCGTCCGCATAACCCTTTTGCATAGTATGCGCGCGCCCTTTTCTGCCGACAGTTTTAATGCGCAGCATACCGAGCTGCAAAACAAGAAGCTCCTCAAAGACAAGTCTTTTCCGCGCTTTTAACAGAGCTTCGGAGTCCTTCGGAAAATGGATATTTCTTATAGCAAAATCCAGCGTGCAAAGCCCGTATTCATCGAGTATATACTGCGGCAGAGGATCGTTTATATGCTCCGGCAGCATGGCAAGCGCCTGTTTTACTGCCTTGACTATCTGATTATTTGTAAGAGAGCCTGTCAGAGAGTACACCGGTCGGATCTTGTTTTCTTCATCTACCCCGACAACAACAGGAGCCGACATCTCATAAAGGGAATAATTCTTTTTTACATATCCGTAAAAAAGGTATTCTCCGCCATTTTGTAATTTTTCATACATATATTGCTGATTAAAGAAATTGATATTCATACGGCTTTCGCCGTCCGTAACAGACAGCTTGAAGATCGTCATATTTTTTCGTATTCTTGACGGAGGATATACATGCTCGACAACAGCCCTTACGCAGCACGGTCCGGCAGAGTCGGCTTCCCGTATCCTACGCGGTTCACTCATATCTTCATAGGTGCGCGGATACATCATAAGAAGTTCTCCGACGCTTTCCGCTCCAAGCTTACTGAAAAGCTGCGCTTTCTTCGGTCCTATACCATCGAGACTTGTCAGCGGTATCTTAAACAATGACGGCATCCTCTATCCCCCTTTTTTTCTCTATTATACCCCCCGGTCCCCCGGCGGTCAAGCGGCGGCGGCGCGTGCTCGCGCTGAGCAATTCGCGGCGCAGTGCCTGCGCGGTCAATTCGCGCACTGTAGTTTGTGTTACCGCCTACTTTATTGGCACGCGGTCGAACTTAGTTTATTATACCTCTTTGTCCGCGTCACGGCGCTCAGGGCGCCGCTCGTGCTGCATTGGAGTGAAGGTTAGTGTGTTTCTCTGCACGGTACCCCTCCGGCACTTCGTGCCACCTCCCCTGAATGGGAGGCTTTATTGAGCATTGTCTAAATCAGAAGCTTTTATTGAACCTCCCCTGACAAGGGGAAGGGAACCACTAGCCAAAGGCGAGTGGTGGAGGGGTTTCGAGTAGAGAAACATACTTATCTTCACATCAAAGCAGCGTCAAGTGCCGCCCTGTGCGGTACCCCAAGGGCACTTCCTTCGGGCGCACGGCGCGGAAGGAGAGGGACAATAAACCCCGCTCGTACGCGTGCCGATAGGTAGGTGGTAACATCAGTCAGAGTGCGCGAATCGACCGCGGAGGCACTCCGCCGCGCCGCCGCTTGACAGGGAATGGAGGGAGAGGGTATAATTTTATTGAGGTGGTTAATATGGGAAGAAGGGCTGTGGTTCTTGCGGTTGCGTTTTTGTGTATGACGGGAAATTTGTTCAGCACGAGCGCTGCGGAAGATAATATAGATGTAATTGTAAGCGTTGACGGCGAATGCCTTGCCGATGTCGTGATGAACGGAGAAAATGGGTTTAAAACGGTTTCGGAGCTGCTTGCAGATGAAAATGCAGATAAATATTTGTCCGAAGTAAAAAATAAACAAAAGAGTGTTGTTGAGGAAATTAATAAACGGATCCCTCGGGCTGACTTCTCAGAGAGTAAATACTTTAATACCGCCTTTTCCGGATTTACTATGTCTGTACCGGAAAACAAGATAGATAAATTGCAGAGTATAGACGGAATAAAAGCAGTCTGCGTAGATGCTAAGACTTCGGAGTACGATAGTACGGAAGCTCTTGACGATAACGCCTCGGGTGAGGAAACATACGCCACTATACACGAGCTTGGTCGGGAAATAGGCGCAGAAAAGGCTTATGAGCTGGGGCTTACAGGTAAGGGTATACTTGTCGCCGATATAGATAACGGCTTTGATATAGACCACGAAGCCTTCTCCGTTATGCCGGCAGAGCCTCGTTTTGATAAGAACGAAATAGAACAGCTTGTCTCGGGCGGTGAATTCAATATTTCCGACAATATGAAGGATAAGGTCTTTTATAACGAAAAAATCCCGTTCTGCTATGACTACGGCGATAACGATACCGACGTTCTGTATGCCGGTGCTTCTCACGGTACTCATACCGCAGGTATTGTTGCAGGTAATAACGGTCGTGATTATAAGGGTGTCGCCTATGACGCTCAGCTTGCGCTGATGAAGGTCGATCTGAGAACCGGGTCTATTATGTCTGCTATAGAGGACGCCGTAAAGCTCGGAGCCGATGTTATAACCTATAGCATAGGAAGTACACGCGGCGACTTCTCGAGGGATATATGGAACGAAATCACTCAGAATGTTCAGAATATGGGTATTGCCTTCGTCTGTGCTAACGGTAATGCGGGTATAAATTACAGCGACTATTACGATTACCGTAAAGCCTATAGCTCTGACGGTACAGGCTCGCTGCCGGAGGGGCTTGTCGATTACGGTACTACAAGCTGCCCTGCAAACAGCCCGTATACCTATGGCATAGGTAATATAAATATCGCAAAGGCTGCTGTGGCTGACGATTCCTCATGGGGCGTTTCTCAGGATCTTAGACTAAAGCCTGACGTCTGCGCATCCGGGTGTAATATTGTCTCTACTATCAATAATAATCAATACGGTATCATGAGCGGTACAAGTATGTCCGCCCCCTTTGCGGCGGGTGCCTTTGCAGTGCTGAAACAGAAATATGCAGATACGGAATTTGACGAAGCGGATATTATGAGCAGACTGATGTCAACGGCTGATATACTGTATTATGGAGATAATATCTACTCCGCACGTCAACAGGGCTGCGGCAGTATAAACCTCGGTAAGGCTGCTACAGCGGAGCAATGGCTTTATAATAAAAAGTCAAACAGACCGGTGATCAATCTTGGAGATAAGCATATATCAATGTCCGGCAATACCCAAAGGCTCCCATTTGATTTTGAACTTACGGCAGAAAACGGCGGCGAAAAAAGCGTGACCTATAACAAACTTGTTATAAGCCTTACGGTCGATAACAGGATCATTGGCACCAATACACTTCTTCCGAAAACATTTGTCAAAGAGCTTGACTGCGATATCACCGTCGAACCAAACAGCAGTACGGAGCTGAAATATACATTTGATTTTGCCGATATGTTCAAGGGTGATATAAGCTTTAAAAACGGAATGTATGTTGACGGCTTTGTTACCCTTGTACCGACAGAGAGTGATATACAGAGTATTCACGCGGCATACCTCGGGTATGTCGGCGACTGGTCGGCTCTCGTCGGTATTGACAATACAGTTTATGATAAAGGCGGACAGATAATAAAGGATTATTATTTAACACCCGACATCAGAATTGTTAATTCCTCGGCAGAATCGGTAATACTGGGATATGACTACTATTCAAAGGAATATACCGGAAATATCGTTTTCGGAAACAATACGGCAAAAAACTTTATACCCTATTTCATTAATAGTGAAAGCGGCGGCGAGGGTATCATTCTTCCCAATTTTATCCTCCTGCGCGATCTTTATGAAGCAGAGCTATGGATCGGTAAAAGCGAAAAGGAGAATAATTTTATAATCGAAAAACCATATATTTCAGCATACAGCAGCTTCTTGTTTAACGGATATATGGCTGATGAGTTTTCTATCTGCTATACAGAGCAAATGTATCAGAAATACGAAAAATTTATCAGCAGCCTTAAGGACGGAGAATACACCTTCTCCTTCTCCGGGAGAACCATGGACTCCGACGGCAGACTTGCAAACAGACAAAACAAGAATTACACCGTACAGCTTGATAATATCTCGCCCACCGTCGCAAGTGCGGTGCTGTCGGAGGAAAACGGACATACGTTTTTGACAGTCGATACAGTGGATGATGTAGGAGCTATGGGCGCCTATATTACCCTGTATAAGGGAAAAACTCCGTATACCTTCTTTACCGGGGAGCTTCACTCGGAGGGACTGAAAGAGAATGTAATACAGCTTGTAAGCTATAACAGATCAGGCAGGAGCTTCCACGCGGTATATGATGTAAGCAATTTACTCACCCCTCAGGAATACAGCCCGATAATAGAGATACACGCCGTTGACCTTGCGTTTAATCTGTCTGACAAGGGCATAACGACTGACGTTTCACACTATTCACGTGATATTCCCGGTGATGTGACGCACGACGGAATAGCAGATATAGGAGACGCGCTGCTGATAGCAAGATTTGACAGCAGGCTCTCTGAGCTTAGCGATGATCAGATAAGACTCGGCGATATAAACAATGACGGCAGCACGGATATAGCCGACGCGCTGATGATAGCCCGTGCGGACGCATTCAGGAAGGATCCTTAAAATACAGACAGAGAGCAAAAACCATCCGGTGAAATCTCGGATGGTTTTTTATCGGATATTTTCCGGGACAGTAAAAAAGCTGTCCCGGTCGTTTTTTTACAGATGAAAAGGAGCAGGCAGTGCCTGCTCCTTAGCGTTTTAGGTTTAATCGTCGCCGTAGGTTCCATCCTTGAACTCATACTTAGAGCCTGTGAAATTGTTTACATCGCCGACACCGAGAGATTTTATAAACTCTCTGCTCTGCCAGTAGGTCTCATCAAACAGATCCCATACATAGGAGTTGCTTGAGTTGGACTTGGACGCTTCATAGGTGCCCTCACGAATTACAAACTCGTGTGTTCCCTCTGCGTCGACATACTGAATCTTCAGGTCTGTGAAGAAACGAACTATAATGGATTCATCCTTCGGATTTGTTGAACGCAGATAGAAGTGTGCATCATTTCCGCCGTAGAGCGTGCCCTCGGAGGCGATCGTAAATGACGGACCCGTAGTGCTTGCGGGTGCTACAAAGGAGGTGTTGCCGTAAACTCCTATCGGGTCTGTTGAATCCCAACGGAAGTAAATAGTTCCATTTGTAACCTTGTAGTCACGCGATACTCTTGCATTGGAGAATTTACCGCTATTAGCAATAAGCTGTACGCTTTCGTTAGCTGTCTTGTTGCCGTTTGTAAGTGCTCCGCCGGTCGTCCAGCCGATCGTATCGGAAAGCTTACCTTCGTTACAGCCATAGCTCTCGGGTTTAGTAAAGTAATCCTTAGCTTCACTTGAATACAGGTTCAACACTCTCATATTGATCGAAGTACCTGTATACTTTCTTACATTACCGGCTGCATCAAGTGCATCTTTAGCTATGTCATCTTCAGGACTTATAAGATATGCGCCTGCATAGATAGTGTAGCTGCCGCCGCTATAAGTAACCGTTGCGTTTTTCTCGAAGTAGAGAACTATCGGCTGTACCTCTTGCTTATCCTTGTCAAACTTAAAGTAATAAGGCATCTGCTCTCCGCTTGACTGGAAGAACTCGTCGTTGGAAATATCTCTGTAGTCGTAGTTAGAGTTTACCGCCCACTTGGGATCGTTCTTTGTATCCATAAGTACCCACTGCTCATTTTCCTTCATTACATCCTTGGTGGGCTGGAGTACTACACCGTCAAGCATAAAGCTTACGTTTCTGATTTCTTTCTGGTTGACAAAGATTATCGGATAGTTCTCAACATTGACATCATTTACAAATTCTGTCTTATGTGAAAGTATTGCTTTTCCTGACGCGTCATAGGTAACCGCATCGTAAGAGATCTTAACAACGCTGTATTCCTTGATCTTACTCTGCGCATCATAGAGAACAAGTGCGATAGAGCCTTCCTGGTCAACATCCATAGAGGAAATAGCAGCTCTCAGGCTCTTGTATGCGGAGGTTATGTCAGCTATAGAAGCACCGTGCTTACTGTATGCGTCTTCAGCAGCCGTCATCTTTGTCTTGAGGTACTCAATAGAATCAACGGTGTAAGTTTCCGTTGAGGCTCTGTTGAGGTATTCGGGGAACTGGGCGCTGCCGTTGTGGTTAGCCATGTCGCCGGGATTCTCGATAAAGCCCCTTGCCTCTGCAAGTGCGCCGTAAAGCTTGTTGTAAACGCGAACCGCGTCTGATACGGTAACATACGCACTATAAGCTGCGTCGTTGCTCATCTTCATGATTGCGGGACTATCGATGGAGTCATCCGTGATAGTACCGGTGGAAGAACCGCTTGCTGTTGAATACGGCTTATAATAGTCAAATATACCGTTTGCATACATAAAGTTAGACTTGTCACCGCTTGCGGGTTTTGCGATCTTCCTGGTAACTCCGTTTGCTGTTACTGTGGAATTGACATATTTTTTAACCAGACAGTCGCCGTAGAACATACTCTGTGCTATTTCGACCTGATTCTTGAGTGCATCCTGATCGGATACGAACCTTGTCCAGCGTCCGGAGTCGATAGAGCCGCCTGTGCTTACTTCATACAGACAGTAGTCGCCGCCCTGGAGAGTCGTTGTATAGCTGTGTGATTTCTGAGTCTCTGTGCCGTCGGCAGCAGTAACCTTGGAGGATACAGTGAAGGTGATGAACGGTGTGGATACCGGTACATCATAGTAGTAGTAGCTGTAAGCACCGCCTCTTGCCTGTACTCCGGTAATACTGTCGGCAGTCTTTGATGTTGCGTCGTAGCCTCTCATGCTTATTTTGAGGGTATTGGCGAGCCAGCCGGAGGGAAGGTTGAAGTATACTCTCTTCTTAGGCTCGAACTTGTTTGTGGTTGTATTAAATACAGTGAAATCGTTCTCATCAGGATCATAGGTGTAGATCGAATAATCATCAAGCACGGGAGGATCGAGAGTTTTTGTTACCTCTACCTCCTCAGTAAGTAAGTATGCTTTATAACTATTAAAGTCGACCGAACCAGACCTATGATATGCAGACTGTATATACATAGTATATTTTGTGCCATAATATCTTACTGTCTGCTTCTTATATATTTTTCCGCCATAAGTTATGGAGTCGCCACGGTCTCCAATTACATACTGAGTTTCTACGCCCTTGATCGTGTTCTTAAGGTGCTCGGAGTTAAGCTGTACCCACATATCGCCGTATACGCCTGTAGCCTCTGCTGTAGCATATTTTGATTTTGTTGAGTTAACGTTGTCAAGACCCTTTATGTTGAAGTTGAACGATGCGGTATCGGATACCGGGATCTTGTACTCGCACCAGTCATAGTAGGATATAAGCTTGGAGTCGCCGACACGACCGCTGCACTGGTTTCCGTTCTGTTTGCCGCCGAACCGGTTGCCCGACTCGATATACTTGTTGTTTCTGTCGTCCTTCTTTTTGCCCCAGCCGTAGGTCTCGCCGTAGGATTTGTTAACTATTCTCAGCTTGCCGCCGCCTGTGAAGGGCATCTCGAGGTTTGAACCGTTGTTGTCCTCTATCGGGATCTGATCCTTAGGAGTTACAAGCTTGGGAGCGTCCCAGAATGCGAAGTTTGTATAAGAGTTGGAGCCTGTGTACTTCATTACATAGTAGTTAGCGCAGCTCTTAAGTCCGCGGTGACGCCATATTGTGCAGTAGTAACCGTTGCGGTAATCTTCACCCCACTGGTTAGTACCTGCTTTTGTGTCGACCGTATAGCTTGTGACTGTGCCTGTCGAAGCATCGTAGCCATCTATATAGGTTATCATATAGAATGTGCTTTCCTTCGGAAGAAGTACATAGTAGTAGTTCATTGCGCTGAACTTTATCATCTGTGTTCCGGGGAGACCCTTGCTGGAGTCGTACATTATTCTCGGAACATTATAACCGGTCTTTGTGCTCCTTGCCATCTTTGCGCTGAAGGCATCAGGCATAAACGGTGAACCGGCAGCATGCACGGTACTGTTTATCGTATCGATATCGCTCATTATGTTGCCGCTTGCGTCAAGAAGGTTATTCTCTTTATCAACAGACGCACCGGCAAAAGCCTGAACGAACGGAGCAATACCGCAGCTGAGGAAGTTATCTCTTGATTCCTTTCTGGAGCAGTCAAGTATGAATGCAAAGTATCCGTCGGGGATCTCGACATTGAATACCTCTGCGACCTCATTAGCGGAGACCTCGTAGCCGTCGTCATAATCCGCCATCTGAGCTATAACAAAGTCACCCGCACTTGTTGTCAGGTTAGATATAGTATAGTCTGCGCTGCCGGAATTATTGTTGTATGTCGGCATTATTATGTTGACATTTATCGGGTCATAGCCCTCACGAATAATATATTCGCCGGCACCCGGATTAACGTCAAACGCTTGTGTACCATTCGCACCTGAGTAGGATACTGTTGCCTTCTTGCCGTAATCAACATATCTTGCCCAGAGTAGTTTGTTGTCGTTCTGGTCGTTCTTACCGCTGTTAAAGTTAACAACACTTACCTCTATGGATTTGTTGTTGTTATCATAGGTTATTACTCTCGGTGTTACCTGTGAACCCTGTGCATTTTTATAACGTGACTTTTCAAAATAGAGGGTTGTAAGTTCCTTTGTTTCCGAACCTGCCGGATAGTATACATAATATGTCCATCCGTATTGCTTGTAAGACTCACTTGTCCAGTTACAGAGCGCTACGATATTTTTCGAAGCATACTCCTTCTGTGTGAGGTCCATTTCTACAACGGCTGTAGTATTACCGCTGCTGCTATAGGTGATAGCAAAGCCTTTGTAGCTTGATATATCCATATCGTAGTAGTACATCTGGAGCGTGGAATCATAGGGAAGACTCTTCAGATAATAGGACATTGATGCGTCGTTACCAAACTGTTCGTAAATACTAACAATTGCGTTATTTCTTATTTTGTCGACAGTATCGACGTTTACTCCGTCGCACCAGTTCTGAACATATATTCTTACTTTGTTGTCTGCTATACGTGCATCATTGGTTCCGGCAGGCTTCAGTACTACGCACTCATCATATGCTTTTCTGAGAGCAGTATTCTGTGCGTCTATCTGCTGCTGAGTAGAGCTTACTCTGTTGCGGATCTTTTTCGCAGTGTTATATGCTTTGATAAGAGCTGTGTATTTGTCTGCAATATAGTCTCTTGTCGGTGTTGTACTCTTGTAGGAAAGAACTGTTCCGAGTATTTCATCTATCTGTGTATAGTCGATCTTTGTCTCTTCTTTTTTGAACTTGGTCAGCTCTGTTATAGCTGCACTCAGCTCTTCGGCAACGCCGTCTATACCGTAGGCGATAACCTCCTTTGTTGTGGGGTCTACCTTGTTTTTCTGATATATACCGGGGCTGCTTTTAGGCGGGTTAAGAACGTCTCTGGCCTTCTTCAGAGGACCGCTAACAAACTCTGCAAGCTTGTCGTCGGGATAGTTTGTATATGCTGTGCCGCCGGTCTCACTTGTAAACTCATCAAGTGCGTCTTCGATGAGGTTCTGAAGATTTGACTTTTCCAGAAGAGCATTCTCCTTCATATCGGCAATAGCTTCTGTAAGAGTTATCTTCATCTCGGATGCTGCCTGTAAGGACAATTCCTCATCGACCACATCTGTTCTGGCCTTGGTTACAACTCTTTCATACTCTACTATATAACCGTAATCGTAGGTATCGGTCTCCTGTACAAGAGCATCAAGCTGGTCTATAAGTGTCTGCAGCTGTGCGCGCAGGCTCTCTGTTACCTTTGTATCCTTGAGTCCCTTTATAGCGTCATCAATAGCCTTTATAGCCTTGTTATAGCCTGTAGCTGCCTGCTTTACCTTCAGTGAGTTTGAAGGACCCTTCTGATTGGATATATAGTTCTGGTCATTATAAAGCAGTGTGCCATCCATGATAGCTTTTTCGAGTGCCGCATAGCTTTCCTCGGTAAAGTTCTCTTTTATATAATCGGTATTTGCCTCTGTTATCTTAGCAAGAAGCTTTTCTCTTTCAGCAGAGGTCGTTATTGCAACGTGGTCGTACTGTAGTATCGGACTTACATTTTTGCTGTTGTCATATGCCTTTGCGTGTATTGTTATATACGAAGACATATCTATGCCCATCTGCTTACAGCCTTGTGCCTCTGAGCTGTAGGCGCGGAAGGTAGAGTTATTCTTCAGAACTATCCACGCCTCGGGTCTGGAGTAATCCTTAACGTGTACCGAGCGTGTTACCGAACCGTCGTTGATCTTTGTATCAAATTCTCCGCCGGTTTCAACTATACCTACATACCAGCCGCAGCCCTCGTACTGGAGGACTATCTTGTTGTTTATTGTGCCGCCGTAGACATAGCTTGTCTTTCCTGCGAGAGCAACGCCGTCCGAGTCTTTAGTATCTATAAGGTAGGGCATCGTTCTGGTTGTCTGATCCTGTGTAGCCTCGCTGGCACTCAGCATAACGTGTACTACTGTACGGGGATTGTTTACATATGTGATAACAGTGGGATCATCCTTGCCGGAAGAATCTGTTTCAAGATTCACCCTGCCGTCCCAGTTATCGCTTCTGTAGTAGTAGATGTGCTCTTTTTTCAGTTCGAAGTATATGTTTCTGTCGTTTGCGTCAAGATACCAGAGATGGAACATCTCGGGAGTCTGAACATCGTCTGTTGTGTTTGTCAGTATACCGCCGCGGCGTGATATGATCATATTCAGATAGTGCACGTCTTCGGGGTCTGTCTGGAAGGTAGCTGAGTACCAGTTATTACCGGAGGCAATAAGTCCTGTTGTAGGACCGTTTCTTGAATCGCCGTCAGCAAAGTTTGATATCCACACACCGGCAGGTGCAGTCAGGTTTGCCTTCTTCTCGTTCTGGTTTGCCTGATTGAGAGACGGAGTAAGTCCGAAGCTTGCGCTCTGACTGAGGGATGTATAGTAGTTTGCTTTATCTTTGTATGACCATGCATATATAGCGGGCATCCAGTTAAGGTTTTCGGGCTTCTTAACGTGCACCGTTATACTGTTGTTATAGGTCTGTCCGTACTGCTCCAGCTTCTTACGCATTATGGTTATTCTGTTTACCGAGCCAACGCCCTGTACGTTATAAGTAACGCTGAGCTTAGCGAGCTTTCCCTTGTTGCCAAAAGCGTCGGCATACTGTGAATAAGCCGTCAGCTTCAGAAGAGCCGGATTGGATGCGTCGGCAGGAGTGTAGTCCGATCTTACATATGTAACAGCCTTTGCAGCGTCCGCCGAGTTGTTAGTTGTTACTATGTCATACGTCACACCGTCAGCAACCTTGTTTCTGTTTACGGCAAGACCCTCGGCGTCGGTCATCTTCAGATACTCAACACGATGCTTGATACCGGTCGTCGGGTCAAGCTCTTCGTTGCCCATTGTGGCAAACTTTACGCCACCGTCGCTGTAGTATATCGTTGCATATTCAAGCGCACTCTTTACGTTAAGGTACGCCTGCCTGCTGCCAACCTGGGAGGATGTATTGGATATACTGTTGGTCGCCACAAACAGCAGTGACGCAGACAGCAATACCAATACCGCGGTAACAGCCATAGCTACAGGCAGTGAAAAACCGCGTTTACTGTTTTTTACCTTAGTTGATACCATTTCAGCCTTAACTCCTTTCATTTTGTTCCTTTGTCGAATACTATGGTTCCGCCCTTTGCTGCGCCCTGATCATTTGTCAGTGCAGTACTGCTGCCGACCTCTATGACTACCGTCTTATCCTTGAACTTTGTCGCGTCCGAAGGATCTATAAGAGCCGAGCCTGTAGCAGAATCAAGCTTGACGCCGTTCAGAACTACGGCGCCGTCGAGCGTATAGCCTTCGTTCATCTCTATAAGATACTCAAGATATATGTACCCTTCTCCCGGCTCGTTCAGTGCCGAGGCTGTCGGGAAGGGATTGCTTACCTGTTTGTAGTCCTCTTTATCAAATCTCTTTAGTGTAAAGGTTATCTTATTTACTCCCTTATAGGTAAGATCCTTTTCCTTTGTAAGCGTTCCGGCAGCATTCCTCTTATAGCTATAGCTTTCAAGGTTTACCGTACTGGTAGAGTGGCTCAGATACTCGCCCTTTGTAAGAGAGCTTCCGTATGTGGTAAGCGGAGCCGTGTCAGTGTTTGATATATACACATCCGTACACTGTCTGGAGTTTCTGAGTATCAGATCCTCTATAAGAGCCGCCTGCTGCTGTTCCTGCTCTGTTACCGAGGCTGTACTGTACTGATTGAGAACCATTGCAAATATACCTATACCCATACCGGCAACAATGGACAGTATTGCTACGGTGACAACAAGCTCGACGAGCGTATAGGCTCTCTTGGACTTTAATTTTATGTTCATGCCGCATCGATCTCCTTTCCGGTTTAGCCGGGCTGCTTACTGTACGGTACTATATTTCTGCAGAACACATAGCCGTTAGAGCTGTTTACCGCTGTTTCTACTACAATACCAAACATAGTCTTTGATAGTGTGCCGTCCGTTTTGCTGATTTTTGCCATACCGTCGTTCGTGTTCATATCATATGTCCACTGCGCGTCAAGCTGCTGATTTGTAATGGGATCCTTGCCCGTTTTCGGGAAATGGGAACGTTCGACATATACAATACCCGGATATGCTACCTGTGCGGCTGACTTTATCTTTGAGTCATTCGCCTTCTGCTGGTTGGTGATATCGCCTATGTTGTTGGTCCTTACGAGATTCAGGTTTGACACCGCTGTCGATATAATCTCGTTTGTGGAGGCACATTTTACTGCTGCCTTGTTCAGATCAGCATTCTTTACGGTTGTGGTGTAGCCTGTCGTAAGTCCCGTGAGCGTTGCAGCGAACACTATAACTATAATAGCCACTCCGACAACAAGCTCTGCCAGAGACATGCCGCGTTTTGATCTCAGCTTTTTTCTGATCCTTCTCCGATCTCTGACCATCATATCTGGATTCCTCCTTAACAACCCTATTAGGGCATTTAACCGTATTATAAAAATACTCCTAAATACATTATACACAAAATGGTACATTATTCAAGATATAATTTTCTTATTTTTTTAACAAATTGAATCTAAAAAGTCTGCGCATTTTTTTACATCCTATCATATTAGTAAATAGTTTTAGGGGTTTTTTGTACATTTTCCCAAGAATCCTTTACCATTGGTAATATTCTCTTAGTATTTAATTAACAGTATATTAATAATTCAATACATTTATTTCTGATTTTTGTAATATCGGGTTGTTTTTATTCTTTTTTCAGGGCTAAAAAACCGACAGACAAGCCGTCTGCCGGTTTTTGGTTTTTTTAGGTACCTGTGTCGATAACGCTGTACACACCGAACATAGGAAGTATCATAGATACAACAACTACGCCGACAACAAGACCGATAACAACGGTCATAATAGGCGTCATCATTTCTGTCAGTCTGTTTGTAGACTCATCAACCTGAGCCTCGTACATTTCTGCCATCTTGAAGAGAGAGTCACTAAGCATACCGGATTCCTCACCAACCTGTATCATTGATACAAGTATCGGGTCAAATACGGGGTGCTTTCCCATAGCCTCGTGGATCGTTACACCGATCTGTACGTCGTTGATAACGTCCTGTACTCTTGCGCGCATATACAGGTTAGGTATAGTATCTCTTGCGAGAGCCATCGCTCTGTGGATAGGGATACCGGCTTCGGTAAGGGTAAACATCAGTCGGCAGAATCTTGCTGTTGAGTTCTGTCTCATGATAGGTCCTATCAGCGGTATCTTGAGTGCGATCCTTGCACAAAGCATAGCGAACTCGGCACTGTTTTTCTTCAGTGTAGTAAAGCCGAATACAACACCTACTACTATAATGATAAGCAGCCACCAGAAGTTTATCAGGAAGTCCGAGAACGCCATTACCGCCAGCGTCAGTCCGGGCAGCTCCGCGCCGAACGATCCGTAAACCCCCTTAAACGTCGGAAGAACGAATACGCAGAGGATGATAAGAAGTACTACAACGAGAGCCATCATAAATATAGGATAGCCGAGAGCGCCTCTGATCTTTCCGGAGAGGGCAAGATCCTTCTTAAGTATAAGGGCGCACTGCTCAAACGCGTCGTCCAGTCGACCGTTTGCCTCACCGGCAGATATGATACTGATATACAGTGAAGGGAAGGTCTTGAAGTTTGACATAGCCTGTGAAAGAGTAAGACCGTTGTAAAGACCCTCGTTTATCTCTTTCAGAATCTTCCTTATGTTCTGCTCCTTTTCACCCTCTATCATGATCTTCATTGAAAGCGACAGGTTGATACCGGCTTTCATCATCATTGCCAGCTGGTTATAGAGGGAGAGAAGTCTCTTGGGCTTTATCTTCGCCTTGTGTATATCACCGGTGAAGTCCATATTCCATATACTGGTCGGCTCGTCCGAGTTCTTTGCTTCTATTATTTCCTGAACGATAAGTCCGCGGTCACGAAGTATGGCAATCGCCTGACTCTGGGTCTCTGCCTCGACAGCGCCTGTCTTTTTCTGATTGCGGGCGTTCATTGCCGTGTATTTGTATTTCAAATCATATCACTCCCTTATCTTCTTGCGTCGGTATCTCCGACATCGAAGTTCCAAGCCTTTGCAACCTGCTCTGTGATAAGTCCCTGCGCAAGCAGATTATCAATACTCTTGTGCATTGTTATCATACCGTACTGCTGACCGAGCTGGATAGACTGCTGGATGTTCGCAACCTTGTTTTCACGGATAAGGTTCGAGATAGCTGTCGTAACGAACATGATCTCGAATGCGCCGATACGTCCGCCGGTAGCACGGGGAAGAAGTCTCTGGGATATAACAGCCTTCAGCGAGGTAGAGAGCTGTACTCTGATCTGCTGCTGCTGATCCGGCGGGAATATATCAACAAGACGGTCTATGGTCTTTGCGGCACCCTCGGTATGTACTGTCGAGAATACCAAGTGACCTGTTTCTGTTGCCGTCAGTGCTATCTGGATAGACTCACGGTCACGCATCTCACCTACGAGGATAATATCGGGGTCCTCACGCATCGCAGCACGAAGAGCCATAGGATAAGAACGGCTGTCAAGACCTATCTCTCTCTGGTTTACTATACAGCGCTTCGGTGTGTGCAGAAACTCAACAGGATCCTCGATCGTGATAATGTGCTTACTCTTATATTTGTTGATCTCATTGATAAGAGCGGCAAGCGTTGTTGATTTACCGGAACCGGTAGGTCCGCATACCAGAACCAGACCGGAGTTAAGGTCGAGTGTTTTTCTGATAGAATTCGGCAGGCTGAGGGTCGACAGCTCGGGAACTACGCTGTTGATAACACGAAGTACAAGAGCCGTACCATTTCTCTGTCTGAACGCATTCGCTCTGAAACGTCCGCACTCACCTATCTCTACGGCGGCGTCAGCCTCGCCCGTTTGAAGGAAGGTCTCAAACCTTGTCTGATTAAGAACGGCTTTTATGATAGCCGTTACCTCCGCCTCATTTAGAGCGGGGTCGTTAGTAAAGAATACATTACCGTGAAGTCTGTAGGCAGGGTGGTTACCGGATGCAATATGAATATCCGAAGCACCCTTTGTTACGGCTTCTTTTACAAGACTATAAAAATCCACTTAAAATCTACCCCATTCTGAAATAATTTATTTTTTAAAGCTTGCTCTAAGCTTATTCGTTGTTGATGGTTGTCTCGAGATATACCTCATAGGAGGTAAGACCCTTCAGAACGTCTATTCTTACGTTTTCCTTCATCGGGATCATTCCTTCTTCTACTGCCTTTGCTCTCAGCTTGTCGGTATCATCTCCGGCGGTTATAGCTTTTCTTATTGTGGGAGTCATCATAAGCACCTCGTGTACTGCGATACGTCCCTTATAGCCTTTTTTGTTGCACTTCTCACAGCCGACCTTTCTGTAAAGGGTTATAGGCTCATCCGGCTTCAGCCCGAGTCCTATTCTCTCGTTTTCGTCGGGGCTGTACGCCTCCTTACATTCAACGCAGAGTCGTCTGACAAGCTTCTGTGCTATGATACCGAGAAGAGCCGAGGAAACCATGTACGGCTCTATACCCATATCGACCAGACGGGCAACCGAGCTGGGCGCGTCGTAGGTATGCAGTGTAGAGAGAACCAAGTGTCCGGTGATAGCCGCAGTAACAGCGATACCGGCTGTTTCGTTATCACGCATCTCACCGATCATTATGATGTCGGGGTCCTGACGAAGGATAGAACGAAGGGCTGCGGCAAAGGTAAGGCCGGCTTTATCGTTCGTCTGTACCTGTGTGATACCGGGACAGATCATCTCGACAGGGTCCTCAACGGTGATGATGTTTATATCCTCACCCATAACCTCGTGAAGGGCTGTGTAAAGCGTTGTCGATTTACCGGAACCTGTAGCACCCGTAACGAGGATGATACCTCTGTTACTTTTTACAAGGTGGTTGAACTTTTCAAGGTTCGGCGGCAGAAAGCCTATGTTTTCTTTCTTCAGCTCGAAGCCGAGGGACGTTGTAATACGCATAACTATCTTCTCGCCGAAAAGGCTGGGAAGAACGGAAATACGGAAGTCGATCTCTTTGCCGGCAACGCGGTAGTTGATACGACCGTCCTGAGGTATACGGCGTTCGGCTATGTTCATATTACCTATGAACTTTATACGGGAAGTAACCGAGGGGATAAGCTCCGGGGCTGTCTCCATATATGTCTGTAGCTTACCGTCAATACGGAAGCGTATTCTGAGACATTTTTCCATCGGCTCTATGTGAATATCGGAGGTCTTGGAGAAGATCGCTTCCTCTATCATCGTATTAACGAATCTGATGATAGGCTGATCGTTTGCGGACGCATCCTGTGCGGCAGCCTCCTCAGCCTCCTTCTGTGCCTGAGACTTGTTGGAATTGGACTCCAGGAATTCCTTCGCGTCGTCCATCGCCTTCTGTGCGGCGTACATATCACGGAGCTTTGCCGTGATCTTTGAAGCCTCGGCAATAACGGGCTTTATTTTTAGTTTGGTTGCAATAGATATATCCTTCAGTCCCTGATAGTTAAGCGGGTCTGCTATGGCAACGGTCAGAAACCTTCCCTCCTGCTCTACGGGGATAACAAGGTTTTTCTGTGCCATTTCCTCGGGGATCAGACTGCTCAGCTCTTCCGGGATAGGAATCGTATCAAGATCTACATAGGGGATATAGAGCTGCTTTTCGAGTGCCTTACAAACCTGTTGCTCGGTAACAAAGCCTTCCTCTATCAGAAGATCGGCGACACGCTTTTTGACGGTTTTCTGCTTTTCGAGTACCTCGTCAAGCTGTTCTTCTGTTATATCTCCTGAGTTAATAAGTATCTGTCCGATTCTCAAGTTACTAACTCTCATTTTCTCAGCTCCCTAAAAAATTAAACGAATAAGTTAAAATATGCTCCTAATAGACTGTTTATCAGATCGTACAGTGAAATGTACGCTATAAGCGTTATTGCTATATATGGTCCGAACGCAAGGTATGTACCCGAACCGACCCCGGCTTCATCCGCCTGTGTACCTTCTTCAACGGACTCAGACTCCGCGGCATCACCTTCGGCTTCGTTCCTGTCTCCTTCGGCGGCTTTTGCTGTCTCTGCCGGAGCCTCTGGGGGCTGCGATTCGGACTGTGAGTTTCCTCTGATCCTTGCAGCTGCTATAATAAACGCAAAGCACACCGCTGCGACTATTACAGACATAAGAGCCGTTGTGACCGTGCCGGGAAAACCCGTAAGTATGCCTATAGCGAAAAACAGCTTTACGTCTCCGAAGCCCATACCGCCCTTTTTATAGATGAGCACTCCCAGGAAATCTATAAGGAGCATAATAGCTCCTCCCAGAAAGGCTCCGGCGATGGGGCTCCAGAATGCGCCGTGCAGTATATTGTAGCCGCGTACAAGATCATAGACGCTTAAAAGCAGAGAGAGCACGCCGAGGGCTACAGTAAACTGGTCGGGGATTATGGTGTATTTAAAGTCGCATACCGCTATCATCAGCGCAACAAAAGCTATCAGCACGAGCATTATAAAATAAATATCGTAGCCCTTGTTAAACTGAAGTCTTATGAGCGAAAAGCATACGGCAGACACCACGGACAAAATGATACCGGAGTGTTTGTAGCTGACGCGGGGACCTTGGAGAAGCTCCTCGGAGGGAGTCTCTCCGTAGTCGCACAGCCACTTCGCCGGTACACGGTTTATAACAGCGTAGCCTATATATGTAAGAGCAAAACCAAGCAGTACGCTGATTACCATCCATATAAGACCCGTAGGGGTCTTTAAATATTCTAACGGCTGCATAGTCTGTTAAGCCGCTGAGGATTCTTCAGAGGACTCTACGGTTGCGGGTCTTGCGTCGGGGTTGAAGTAGTACAGGCTCAGCGTAAGGTTTGCGTTCAGCATAGCGTCGCTGCTTGCAACTGTTTCGGATTTCTCAGACTTTGAAGCCTCGGACTCTGCCTCTGAGGGCTGTGCGCTCTCGGTAAGGGACTCTGTACGCTCTACTACCTGGGGCTTGAACGACAGAGAATATACAAAGTAAGAGCCGTTTGAATCAGACTCGAAATACTTCAGTGTATCAAGAAGCTGCTCTCTGGTTACGAGGAAGTTCATGGTAATCTGTGTGGTGTAGAGAGGATCCTGTGAGGAGGAAACTCTGCCCTGGGGATCCTGTACTCCTCGTGTGATAGTTACGCTTGAGGGTGTATACTCAAGCTTCTGTATCATCTTTTCTATATCGTCCGCGGTCTTTGTGCCGTTAACGAAGAGCTTTTCGCTCTGCTTGTCGTATTCGCTCTTCATAGTGTCTATCTCTTGTTGTATAGCGTCCTTGTTATCAAGTGTCGAGGTGTAAAGGCTGATCTGTGCCGCTGCCGATTCGTGCTCGGAATTATATTTACCGAGATTCTGTGAAAAGGGTACCTGCACCGCAATAAGGAATATAAGACACGCAACAAGTATTGCTGCAATTACCCAAATATATTTAGGTATGCTTCTTTGCTGTTTTTTATCCATTGTTATTTACCTCCGTAAATATCTTTTTGTTTTATCAGGATGCCGACGATTCGGTAGCCGGGGTATCTGCAGCTGCTGCTCCGCCCGGTGCTGCGGCTGACTCCTGAGCCTTGGCGGCGTCAAAGACCTCTGTCTTTACGGAGAACAGCATATTTACTCTGGTAAATTCTCCGCCGCCGTCTGTACCGGTGGTAACATCGTACTGATCCACTACATTAAAGTATTCGCCGTCTATTATATCATTTTTCAGCTTTACGAAGGCAGTAAAATCCTTAACGTAAACAGCAGTGTTTATAGTATTTGTAGACTCCTCAAACTGGAAGGATACATCATCGTATCTGTCTGCCTGGTCAAGCACCTGGCTGAAAAATTCCTCTGTAGTATCCCTTGCCTTTACGGTAGTATGAGGCAGAAGCTCCATATCCTGTCCGAGATTTGCAAGACGCGTCTCGTAGTTGGTCTTTTCGCTCAGCATAAGCTTTGCCTGGTCAAATTCCTTTTTGGCAAGCTCGTTTGTATCGTTGTTCTTTCTCATCTCGAGGGAGAGCCACCAAGCTCCGACGCCTGCCATCCACAGAACTGCAACGATTCCTACTACAGCAGTTATGGTCTTGCCGAGCTTGCTGCTCTTCTTGTCGTTAAGACTTGCAAGAGCGTTTGTCTCGCCGAGAAGGAGGTTAGCCTCTGGTATAGGCATCGTAAGCACGCCGTTGAGGGTCACATATGACGTTGAGTCATATCCCTTTTCTGTTGCAACGGGTGTTGCCTGAGGAGCCGCAGAAGAGCCTGTGAACAGGTTCATTACGTTCTCCATCGGGGCGCTGAGTCCTACCGAGCGGCAGTACTGCGATATATTGGGAAGCTTTGCAAGAGCGTCGCAGAGAACTATCTGGTCTATATCAAGACGCATGGTAGAGATGACCATTCTCAGGTTTCTGAGTATCTCACCGGCTGCGTTGTCAAGCATTGTCATGGTCTGTTTTCTTGTTGCGGGGTTCGTACACTTGTTGCAGGCTCCGAGACCCTCCTGACGGATAAGATCTATAGCGCCGAGCTTACTGATACCGAACTCCAGAGAGAACATCTCGGCAACGTCCTCAAGAACGCTGGAGAAGGACTGCTGGAACACAGGAGCACCGTTGTGAAGTACAACGAGTCTTGTTGCAGCAAAGTCCATAGAGATAAGTGCGATAGCACGGGTAGCAGAGTTGAGGTCTGCCTTGGAGGTATACAGCATACCTGCTATAGGCGGAGTTATCTTTACTATGTGCAGTCCCTCGTTTTCAAAGTTTGCACGAAGATCCGTCAGCATACCGGTCTCCATTGCAAACAGAGAAGCGGAAACATCCTCGCTCTTGCTTGCTTTACCGTACTGCTGACCGTACTCGAAGTTGAGTATCGTATACTTTGATACGTCGTTATGGAGAACGTTTTCTGCTTCTACACGGGCAAATGTAGGCAAAAGCTTATCCTTTGCGGGAGCGTGCTTATATTCCTTTGTGATAAGCACATCCTCGTCCTCTATACAAACAAAAAGGTCGCCTATTTCCATGCTTACGCTGGAGGCGCATCTTTTTACAAACGCAGCCAGTTCTTCGGTCTTTTCAAAGGGATGATCCTTCAGAGAGTCATTCAGCTCGAAGATCTGGGGTACGTTAAAGACCGTCGGTACTGCCGACGATTTTTTCGATTTTGATGAAAAACCGCCTTCCGTTTTATCATACTCGGCAGGAGTAAGAATGAGAAGGCTTCGTGTAATCTGCATTACAGTTGCTATTGTTTTCATAAATACACCACACTCTTAAAAATTATTAACCTTGCGGTTATGTTCAGACGAACATGGTCTATAGCCGCACAAGTGCTAACGGGGAGCTTTTTGTAAATAAAGCCATACACATACCTACGGTTATAGTATCCTTTTTGTTATTTTATCACAAAATAAAATAAATTACAATCGTTTTTTTATAATAAGCTTTAATTTGTGCAGATAGTCTTATTTTTATAGCCACTTTTAGGCAAATATACAGTCTATATATATTAATATGCCACGTTTTTATTGTTATTTAGAAAAATAGTATGCAACTTGCATAAAGTTATGATTGCTTCACAGTATATGTACTGCCGGATTTTTCTCATAATAAAACTGCAAAATAACATAACTTACTTTAGTAATATGTTTTGATTCGGGGCAAAAAACGGACGCTCTTTATAAAGAACGTCCGTTTCTGCTTTCATTGTAAAAAATCGGGGAGTACAGTGCACCCTTTAGGGCGTCACGGGCGAGCAGACCTTGCGGGGTCTGAGACCCGGCTCCACGATATTATGACTCTGCAAAGCCGGGTTACTTTATGTATGCTTATAAAGAAGCCGCATAAAGATCACTGAATTTGGTATTCATAGCAAGCTGAGTACAGTTGTCGTCTACCGCTCCGTCGGCACCTATATAGGTTATATTGCCGTCCGAGTCATACTGAAACTTGCTTACGTCACAGTCGTTTACACTGTTGGTATCTGATAGCGCAGAGACAAGACGCGAAAACTCCACTCCGGAGACAACGGTAAGATCGCCCGCCATCCTCTTTCTCACAGACGGAGAGGCGCCGGGAGAAGGAAAGCTCTCGGAAAGATTGCTGCCTGCCTGATTGGAGCTGTTCAGCTGACCTGCGAGTACCTGCGCGTAAATATCCTTGCAGGAGCTGTCAAGAGTATGGGCGTTTGACATCCACTGAGAATCCTCGGAGTTTCCCATAATGGTTATAACGGTAGGAATAGCGATCGCGGCAAGTATTGCAAGAACCGCTATTACGACAACCAACTCTACAAGAGTAAAGCCCTTTTTTGATACATCTATGACTTTGTTATGAAGCTTCATTTTTATTCTCCTCCCTGTGATATTTGTTTATACGTTCTGTTTTTATATATCTTAACACTTTATTTACAATTTGTCCATACCGATTTTAATTTTTTTTAATATTGCTTTAATATAGAAGTGTTTCGTACTGACCATAATAAGACGGTACATATTATTTAACCATAAATCATTGAGAATTACAACAGGCGGAGAGAAAAATATGACAGAAAAAATAAATAAATTCATTTTACACCCGCAACACCACCCTTTTGCATACACCATACTGCTGTGGCTGTATTATTTTTTGCTGTTCGGCAGATTCGGGATAAGGGCTATGCCCTACACGGGATTTATATTCGGAGGGCTGCTGCCCGGCGGTATTTCGTTTATATATCTGTACACAAAAAGAACCGCTTCCGGAAAAAAGCTGAGTCTCAGAGATTTACTAATCATACTCGGCTGTGTACTGTACACCGAAACAGCGATGCTGCTGTATTCATTACTGCCGCTTGACTCGATAACCGTATCATACTGTCCGTTTGTACCCTTCTTTTATTTTTTACTGCCATGTGCGGTGCTGACGGTATATCTTATTGTGCGGCGCCGGATGACAGTAAAGAAACTTACCGGTATACTCTTTATTGCAGCGCTTGTGATGCATATTTTTTACGTACAATACTCGGATTTTTCCTTTACACAGTGGGACTTTGGGGGCGGTGTGACTGCCAACGGAGAGGGACACTCGGGGTATATCGGTTATATTTATTATCACCTTATCCCCTATCAGGGCGATCCGCGCGACTACTGGCAGTTTTATCATCCTCCGCTGCACTACTATATCTGTGCGTTATTTTTGCGTGTACAGACCTTTTTCGGAGTGACGCTTCAGACCGCAGTATTCAATCTTCAGTATTTAACAACGCTGTACGCTATGCTGACTATAGTTACCGCATACCTGACGGCAAAGCGCATAGGACTGCGCGGAATACCGCTTTTTATAAGCTTTCTGATAATTGCATTTTCTCCGGCATTCCTGTTTATCGGTGCCTGCATAAACAACGATATGCTGTCGGTGCTGTTTATGTGTCTTGCGCTGTATGAGGCTATACTGTGGAGAAGGACGCACAGACTCTGTAATATACTTCTGACAGCCCTGTTTTTCGGGCTTGGTATGTTTACAAAGCTTTCGGTGTGGCTGGTTGCCGTACCGATAGCGATAATATTTATATCCGAGCTGATAAAAGCGATGAAAAACAAAAAGTCCTTTGGGCGGCTTTTCGGTCAGATGTGGGTATTTTTAGGAGTAGCCGCTCCGCTGTCGTTTTACTGGTCACTCAGGAATCTATTTAGGTTCGGTGTACCTATAGGCTATATACCCGTCAGCAACACTCCTATGCAGAGGATATATGAAGACACTGCAAAGCGTCTGTTTGACTACGACCCGGCGCAGTTTTTGTGGCCTCTGCGCGAGCCTCAGGGCTTTGGAGAGCATCAGATATATAATCCCATGATCGCGCTGATAAAATCGTCGGTTTCCAATTTTGACAATGACGATGAATTTGTCAGAATGTTTTTCGGCATTGACAAGGCTCTGCTGTTTATCGGCGTGGCGCTTTGTGCAGTCAGCTTTATACTGATGATCTATGCGCTTTTTCGCAGCAAAAGACCGGACGCCGCTGTGCGTTTCTCATTGATCGCATTTTATTCTGCAACACTTATATCGTATCTGTTCTTCTGCATAAAATATCCGGACGCCTGCACAGAAAATATACGCTATGCTTCCCCGGTAATTATGGTCAGCGCATACTTTACGGGCTTTGCTCTGCAAAATCTGAGGAGCACGGGCAAACGGCTGTCGTCAGCCGTTTACGGTTCTACCGTAGCGCTTGTCACTGCATTCGCCGTGGTTTCGTTTATTACTGTATTTCTGTTTGGCTGCTATGTTGTTTTTATCGTAAACACGGTCTGACCCGGAGCAAAAACATAAACAGGCTATAGGAAGCTATCCGGTTTCCTACAGCCTGTTTTATTATGTTATTTATATATCAATTATTCGTACAGCGGGAATCTGTCGCAGATCTCGTTAACGCCGTTTCTTATCATCTCGGCGCTGTTATCGAAGTCATTGAGTGCAAGAGTGATATACTCGGCGATCTTATCCATTTCCTCTGTACCGAAGCCGCGGGTAGTAACGGCAGGAGTACCGAGACGAACGCCGCTTGTAACAAAGGGGCTTCTCTTTTCATTGGGAACGGTATTTTTATTTGCGGTGATCTGCACCTCGTCGAGTCTGCGCTCAAGCTCCTTACCTGTGACCTCGCTGTCGGTCAGGTCAAGCAGCATTACATGGTTATCTGTGCCGCCCGAAACGAGCTTGCAGCCGCGCTTTTGCAGACCCTCTGCAAGAGCTGCCGCATTTTTTACTATATTTTCACCGTAGGTCTTGAACTCAGGCTTCAGAGCTTCTCCAAAGCATACAGCCTTAGCCGCAATAACATGCATCAGAGGACCGCCCTGAGTACCCGGGAAAACAGCCTTGTTTACAGCCTTTGACAGCTCCTCGTCATTTGTAAGTATCAGTCCGCCTCTGGGACCGCGCAGGGTCTTATGTGTAGTTGTGGTGGTAAAGTGAGCATAGGGTACCGGACTGGGATGAACGCCGGCTGCTACAAGACCTGCGATATGAGCCATATCGACCATAAGATAAGCGCCGCATTCATCGGCAATTTCCCTGAAGCGTTTAAAATCTATAATACGCGGATAAGCGCTTGCGCCGCAGACGATAAGCTTTGGTTTTACCTGCATAGCCTGCTCATAGAGCTTATCGTAGTCTATTCTGTGTGTTACGGGGTCTACGCCGTAGGACACGAAGTTATAGTATTTACCGGAGATATTTACCGGTGATCCATGTGTAAGGTGACCGCCCTCAGAGAGCGTCATTCCCATTACCGTATCGCCGGGCTGAAGCATAGCAAAATAAACTGCTGTATTTGCCTGTGCTCCGGAGTGCGGCTGAACATTTGCAAAGCCTGCGCCGAAAAGCTCGCACGCGCGTTTTCTTGCTATATCCTCCACAACATCGACATACTGACAGCCGCCGTAGTATCTCTTACCCGGCAGACCCTCGGCATATTTATTTGTAAGTATAGAACCCATAGCCGCCATTACAGCCGGAGAAACTATATTCTCCGAAGCGATAAGCTCTATATTTCTCTGCTGTCTTTTCAGCTCTTCCTTCATAGCCTGTGCCACTTCATCATCGTACTTTGACACAAAGCCGATACTATCCATGATATCGTTATACATTTTTATTCTCCTTTATTTTTGTTTTCGGACATCTCCGTCTCCCCTATTATACCGCGCCGTGCCTCCTTCGTCAAGGCGCGTGCTCGCGGCGGAGTGCCTCCGCTGTCAATTCGCGCACTCTGATTGATGTTACCGCCTACTTTG
>JAHKXX010000169.1 GCA_020627425.1 bacterium | reverse complement strand
CTCACGGCGTAAGCCGATTCGACCGGCGTACCGCCGTTCTCATCGGACGCCTGAGAGAACATTTAATAAATTCATTTATTATATGCGCCTTACGGCGCAAATTTGTATGAATTTATGGTATAATAACCTCACGGCGTAAGCCTTGAAGGAAAATGTACTGCAAATACATTATCAATGCCATAAAAGAGTCTTGAAGTGTTGTTCCCGACAATTCCTCGCTTTTTTACAAAACCTGAATAAAAACGAATAAAGTATCAATGGAGGTTGATTTTATCATGAGACAAATTGATATGGAAGGCATCGGACATTTTGTCCACTCGAACGGAGACGAAACACTGACGATCATTATAAGAGTCGCTCTGACGGAGGATATCAACACTTCGCATATGCAGACCGCTTTGGAAAAAGCTGCGCAGCGTTACCCGAATTTCCACTCGGTACTCGCAAGCAGCGGAAATGGTCTTGTGTATGAGCTTTCAGACGACAAGCCTGTTTTGCTGACAGGAGATAAAAAAAGAAAGCTCGCATCAAAAGAGCTTCACGGTTTCCCGTATTGTGTTTCCTGCGAAGGCAATATGCTTAAGCTCAGCGTTCACCACGGTATAACGGACGGATACGGAGCTACGGAATTTGTAAAGACGCTTTTATATTATTATCTGAAGGAGTGTGGCAAGCCTGTTACGGCTGACGGAGAGATCAGACTGCTTGAAACTCCCTATAATGAAGAAGCCGAGGACGAAATGTCATATCTGAAATACTACGATAAAAGCATCGTGCAGGAGCAGCCGCAACTGGGCGGTGTGAAGCTGTTTGCACTTCCCGTTGAATACTGGGACGAGGCGGGCAGATATGAGTTCAGACGCTTCAAGCTGTCTTTGTCGGCAAAGCAGGTCGTCGGATTTGCCCGTGAATGCGGTTCCTCCGCCACCGGACTAATCAACGCCATCGTATGCAAGGCATTTCAGAAAGCCTACGATCTTGAGGGCAAGCTGCTTATCAACAGCCTGACGTCCAATTTCAGACGTCTGCTGCCGAGTGATTCGATGCACAATTTTTCGGGTTGGTTCCTGTCTTTCTACACGCCGGAAATGCAGGGAATGACCCTTGGACAGACCGCCGCCGTAATGAAGGGCATGATTGCTCAGAATAATACAGAACAAAACGCCTTGAAGATTATCAGCGAACGCTCGACCAAAGGACTCGAACAGCGTAAAATGCCCCTTGATGAGATATTTGCAGACAAGCCCGACTGCATGATAGAAAAGAAAGCGGTGCGCCAAAGCATGGGCAGCATTATCACCAACGTGGGGGCTCTTGAGATCCCTGAAAGCATGAAGCCTTGGGTCGGAGATATGGAGTTTTATATCCCGGCGCTCACAGCACCTATCGTGTTTGGCATAAATGCTTTCGGCGATGCGTTTACAGTTTCGGTCGTGCAGTCGTTTGAGGATGATAAGCTCGTGAAAGCTTTTTGCGAAGTTTGCAGTGAAAACGGTCTGGAGATCATCTGCCGAGATATGGGAACGGAAGTGCTGGATACGCTTGAAAAGGACGCAGTAAGAATCTTTTGATACATCCTTTGTTCCTGTTTTGCTTTATGAAACAACTTGATACTATTTTGAGAGGTCGCTTTCCGACCTCTTTTTTCTTTGGATCGCTACGCGGAATTATTGGGCTGGTACTCATTGTCCGGCTCGGTGATAAGCACAGTGTAGGTTTCATAACGCTGCTCTATTGTATATTTGATGCGGCTTTCAGAAATCCAGATTTTTATAAAACTCAGGCTATGCGTCTTCCAATATATATTAAGCCGAGGATAATAGACTGCTCTGACGAAACTGAACAGTATATCTGCCTTCCGAGGGGATGTGAGGATGAGCTTGTCGGAATACTTGAAGTGGCAGGCGTAGAGTATGAAACTCATGATGAAAGGTCATGCGGAAATGAAATCCGTGTAAGCTTTAACGGTACGCTAAGACCGCAGCAGCAGGATGCAGCAAATGCTATGCTGATGAATGATATTGGTGTTCTATCCGCGACAACTGCATTCGGAAAGACGGTAACGGCAGCATATATCATAGCTCAGAGAAAGGTCAGCACGCTTATTCTTGTTCATTCCTCTGCGCTTTTAGAGCAATGGGAAAAATCGCTGTCCGAATTTTTGACATTTGAGGATGCTTTGCCGGAGGAACCGAAAAAGAGAGG
>JAHKXX010000168.1 GCA_020627425.1 bacterium | reverse complement strand
TTACCAGTTTGTTTGCAATCACGTTGACAACACCGAGTATAGGGAGTATATTAACGAGCTTTCTCCCGAAAATATAAGACTCAGCTTCTTTGACGGGAAAAAGATCCCCGATAATATTATGGAGCTTAATACCCGAAAAGGCTGTATATTCATTAAGATCACCCCGACGGTTATGCAGACGCTTGAGGAGGGCGAGCTGTTTCTGAAGCTACAGGCAGAAAATGTTACGGACACAGTCGTATTTGACCGTATGATGAAAATAGCGACGCGCGAGTCCGTAGATTTTGCTGCACTAATAGACGGAAAGTCCGGCCGGGTATATTATACGGGCGACTTTGACGGCTCGGACGGTATGACGGAAAATAAAAAGGACAAGCTGAAGTCACTGCTGACATATTTTTCGGGCGGTCTCGGACAAACCTTTTCCACACAGACGGAGTTTATGAGCTTTATATCGGAAAAATGCGGCAAGGATGGCGAGAGTACATTTAATGTCCGTCTGAAAAACAAAAGGACGCTGAATATACATATCAAGATCCTGAGTAAAAGCAAAAAGCAGTTTTTCCTCAGCAGCAACGATGTTACCGACCTTGTGAATATGGAGCAGAACACACAGTTCGACGACCTTACCGGGCTGCCGAATATGACGAATTTCCGCCTTGTGGCGCAGCAGGTTCGCTCTGATATGAGGTCAAAGGGCATCACTCCTGCGTTTGTTTATTTCGACCTTAGAGATATGAAGGCGATAAACGAAAACTACGGCTTCTCAAAGGGTAATGGTATACTTGTGGGTACTGCCTATGTTCTGAGAGAGGTGTTCAAAAACGAGCCTCTGTCAAGATTTGCGGAGGATCACTTTGTTGTGCTTGCTTCGCGCTCTCAGCTTGAGCAGCGGCTTGAGACTGTGCATGAGAAGGTGCTGAATAACCCCTCGGGTATTCCTGTACAGATCTGCGCCGGAATATATGTCGATGACGCCTCTCAGCGGCTTGACGTTCTTGCTGCCTGTGACCGTGCAAGACTTGCCTGCAAAAGCCTGAAGGGCGACTATCAGCACAAGTACAGAGTGTTTGACCGTTCTATGTTTGACGGTTATCAGAGACGTCAGCATATACTTACGCATTTCAGCGAGGCTCTGGAGAAGGGCTGGATACAGCTTTACTATCAGCCTATAATCCGTACAGTCACCGGTAATATATGCGATATGGAGGCACTGTGCCGATGGATAGATCCCGAGCGCGGTATGCTGAGTCCCATACAGTTTGTTCCTGTTCTTGAGGAGCACAGGCTTATAACAAAGCTTGACTTCTATATGGTCAGAAAAATATGTGAGAACCTGAAAAGACAGAAAAAGGAGAAGCTGCCGCTTGTACCTGTGTCTGTCAACCTGTCCAGAGTGGACTTTGAGGAGTGCAACGTAGTACAGGAGATACTCAAAATAGTTGATGAATACAAGGTCTCCCACAAGCTTTTGACAATAGAGATAACCGAGAGTGCATTTATAAATAATCAGCATTTTTTGAACGACCAGATAAACAAGTTCCGTGCAGCGGGCTTCAAGGTATGGATGGATGATTTCGGCAGCGAGTATTCCTCGCTGAATACCCTTCAGGAGTTCAATTTCGATCTTATCAAGCTCGATATGAAGTTTATGAAGAATTTCAGTCTGACAGGAAAAAACCACTCCATCCTTTCCGACGTTGTCAGTATGGTCTCACGGCTTGGGATACATACCCTTGCAGAGGGCGTACAAACCAAAGAGCAGCTTGAATTTCTGAATGATATAGGCTGCGAAAAGGCACAGGGCTACCTTTTCAGCCGTCCTATGCCGTGCGAATACTTTATAGAGAGGTCAAAGAACCCCACGGATATCGGCTATGACGATTACCGTATGTCTACATATTATGACAAGGTCGGCTCTGTCAACTTTAACGACTCTATACTTATGGAGGTAGACGACAGTATCAGCAATATTATAGAGGGTGTTCCTGCTGCGGTTATAGAGTTGAGGGACGACAAGTATCGCATTATGAAGGCAAACGAAGCCTACAAGAACTTCCTTAAGACAATAGGAATCGGCGATATAAAACGAAGCTCTGACTATGTGATACTCGACCGTCAGCCCTCCGAAAAGTTCAAGGAGGTAGCAAAGAGAGCATTTGCCTCTGACCGATGGGAGTCCATAGTGGACGACAATGAGGGCGATGTTATGGTAATCTCAAGGCTTCTCAGTATAGCCTATGACTCCCATTCAAAGATAGGCGCCCTGCTTGTGATAGTCAACCGGACCTATTGGAAAAACAGCGATGAACACAGCATAGAGAGCGAGTATCACTTTAATTCCAATTTGATGTGGATGGCAAGCCGGGGTCTGTCGGCACTTCTGGGCTATCACTCGGTATACGAGTTTATGAGCGTGTCCAACTATCTGCATGTTAACCTGACCAAAAACCTGATAGAAGAGGTACATCTGAATGATGACGATATGAAGAGACTTGGCTCTGACTCCTTTGGCAGCTATGATGAATTTGTCGAACAGGAGGCAAACAGTCAGCCGCCGAGCATTGTTACCGATGAGCAAAAGGAGTTCTTTGACAGAGTACAGCTGATAAACCGCTTTATAGAGGGAGAAAGCATCGTAGATATAGAGTATCTGCGCTTTTATGACGGCGAGTACAGGTGGAAGCACACCACGTGCCGTATGAATCAGGTGGATAGTCAGATACACGCGTGGATATTTGTGTATGACGTAAATGACTTCCGCAACAAAAACGAACAGATGAAACAGCGCGCCGAGATAGACGGTATGACAGGACTTCTGAACCAGACTACCGCTGCGGACAGAATGGGTGAATACCTGAAGGAAAACCCCGACGAACCCTGTGCTCTGGTAATGATGGATATAGATAACTTCAAATACTTTAACGATACCTACGGTCACGAGTTCGGCGACTCCGTTATAAGCCGTATGGCAGAGATACTCAGAGAAACCTTTGACAGTGACTGTTTACTCGGCAGAGTAGGCGGAGATGAGTTTATGGTGCTGATGAAAAACTGCACCGAGCAGGAGATAAGCGAATGTCTGTCAATGATAGCAGGCAAAAAGCTTGATGTGTCGCACCGCGGTATCAATGAGCACTTTACCGTGTCAGCAGGCTTTGCTATGTTCCCGTCACAGGGAAAAAGCTTCCAGGAACTTTACCGCAGAGCGGATATGGCTATGTATTCCGTAAAGACGAACGACAAGGCGAATTACCGGCAGTTTAAAAAAACTAATTGATGATCAAAAACGAGCAGTAGTCTTACAGCTGAATAATACAGGCAAGCGGCATAAAAATGCCGCTTGTTTTACTTTGTAAGTAAAACTATGTGTCAGTGTAAAAGCAAACAAAAAGGACTGCCGAAGCAGTCCGAAAAGATGTGGTTATTAAGCTAAACCGGAACACAGCGATCAATCATCGGTATCAAACAGATAATGAAGCATTTGCTCGGGAGCATTCAAAAACTGTTTTGTGATCTTATAATGCTCCGTGTCTTTGTATGACATATTCTTGATCCCGGATTCGGAAAAGTAGAAAAGCTCCGAGTCGGGAAAAGTCATTAATATAGGTGAGTGAGTAGCAATAATAAACTGTGAATTTTTATTTACCAGTTGATTCATATCGACCATCAGAGTCATCAGACGTTGAGGTGAAAGAGCCGCTTCCGGTTCGTCCAAAAGGTAAAGACCGCTTCCCTCAAACCTGTTCTCCACAAGGGACAGGAAAGCCTCTCCGTGTGACTGTTCATGAAACGATGTTCCGCCATATCTTAATAATGTGCTGTTATTATCAAGATAGCTTGCTGTGTTGTAAAAACTCTCTGCCCGCAGGAAAAAACCGTCCTTGGGTCGTATAGTCTTTATCGTTGTAATGAGATCGCACAGATCTGAATGAGTATCTTTTGTGGAAAAAGAAAAATCTCTTGAACCGCCTTCTGCATTAAATCCCATAGAAACAGCGATGGCTTCCAGAAGTGTGGACTTTCCAGTTCCGTTTTCTCCGACAAAAAAGGTGACCTGACTATTAAAACGCAGACTTTCTACACCGGCAAGATAGTTTATAACAGGAAGCTCGTTTAAGTATGAGATCGTATCAGGGCTTTGGCGGAGTTTTATTCCCTTGAGATAATTTATCATATCATTTCTCCGGATCATGATCTATCGCACAAACGACAATTTTATTATATCACATATAAGCACAAAAAACCATTCTTTTAAAAGAAAGTGGGGCTTTAGGCTCCGGCATGGAGCATATAAAAACCGATCATATTATTTACACTTGTATAACAAAAAATCACACAAAAGAGGATTGAAAGCGCCCTGAATTTATGTTATAATATATCCTGCGAAAAACTACAATATTTTACCACTAAAGGAGATATTACTATGGCTATTGATCTTGTTTTGGACGGCGTGTCCCCCACGGGTGAAGCCACTGCGGATGTACCCACCGTTACCTCAGAAAGTGTGCTTGCAGAGGTTGAGCAGCTCACTCCGGAGGAGCAGGCACAGATCCAACAGTTTTCCGATAAAATTGATATCCACAAATCTGAAATTGTGATGAACTACGGAGCGACAATTCAAAAACAGTCCGCCTCTATCGCCACCAAGACCCTTCAGGACGTGAAAACTAAAAATACAGGCGAGATCTCGGACTTGCTGGTAGAGATGGTCGGAGCGATAAACGGTATGTCGGGCGGTCAGGATCACGGCGGATTTATCCAGAACTTCTTCCGTAAGATAAAGGGACAGGCTATAGCTGTGCGTACCCGCAACGAAAGCGCGGAAAAAACACTGGAACGCATTGAAAAGCAGCTGGAGGGACACAAGCTGACCCTGCAAAAGGATATTCAGATGCTCGATGCCCTGTATGAAGAAAACTGGGAGACATTTAAGGCGCTGACACTTTACATAAAGGCAGCAGAGCTTGCACTGGACAAGGCACGAAACGTGGAGCTTGCGGAGCTGTATGCCAAAGCTCAGCAAACCGGTCTGCCTGAGGACGCCATGAAGGCGGATGAATTTGCCAAGCAGTGCGATCAGTTTGACAAACAGGTACACAACCTGCGTCTTACACGTACCAATTGTTTGCAGTCTGCTCCGCAGATCAAAATGATCCAGCACAACGATATGGACATGGCGATGAAGCTGCAGTCCAGTATTGTTAACACCATGCCGCTGTGGCGTAAGAAAATTGCGATGTCCATCGCTATCAACAACAATATGCAGGCTGTAGAGGCTTCGAACGCGGTAGACGATCTTACCAACCGTATGCTGAAGGAACAGGCAGCGCAGTTCCATATGTCTGTGGTAGAATCCGCCAAGGCGTCGCAGCGCAGCATAATAGATATTGAAACGATTGATTACGTAAACAAAGAGGTTACGGGCGCGGTGCTCGACTATATCGCTATTGAGCAGCAGGGTCAGCGCGACCGTCAGAACGCCGTCAAGGTCATTGCCCAGTCCGAGCAGGAGCTCGTGCAGGGCGTTTTGTCCGCTACCGCGAGAAAGTAATTATATCATTGCTTCATAAAGGAGCGTACCATGTCCAAATTTCTTAAAATCATCGGCGCTGTTTTGTTAGCACTTGGCGTCGCAGGCATACTGGTTACCCATTTTGCTACCTCGTCGCTGATCGTTTCCGTCGGCGTACGTACCCTTACATGGTTGAAAATCGGGGGCTTTGTCGCGGCGGGTGCGGGAGTGCTGACACTTGCCGGCGGTGTTGTGCCGGATGTGATTCGCCTGATCGCCAGTAGCAGCTTTCAGAAGCGGCTCGACGGCGAAAAAGCAGAACGGCGCAAAACCTTTGACGAATACGCCAAGGACAGCCTTAATCCCGAAAAAACCCGCGAGCGCCTGAAAGACCTTAAGGAGAATAATCCAAAGCTTTCTGATCTGGTGGACAGCTGTATACAGCAGATGCAGCGCATGGATAAGCTGCAGGAGCGCTATCAGACCCTGCTTGCCGCCAACGACGCGACCTATCTGGAAAGCACTGTTTCGGTGATCGACGATGCGGAAACGCGTATGTGCCGCAATATGCGAAACATTATCAACTGTTGTATTTTAGTGGAGGACAGCTCTGAGGAGCTGTCTGCCTTTGACCAGCAGATCATATGGAGGGCACAGGAGGATAACAACAACGAGTTATCCAACGTCGACACCCTGATCCACTATGCGGTAAATTACATCAACAACTATCAGCAAAACGGCGTGACCGATATGAGCGAGCTGAAAGCATGGATCGAGGTCATGCGTAAATCTACGGAGGAAAACCAAAATGAAATTCGCTAAAGCCATACTCAGCGGCACGCTTGCCGCCGCGCTCTTCCTGTGTGCACTTACAGGCTGCACCCAGTATCAGGAGGGCGATGAAAAAGTCTATTCCTATGATGAAGCCATCACCGAGCTGAACGCGTTTAACAAAGAGATCACTACAGACACCAAAACGCCACGCCTTGACATCTATAATGACGACACCGAAAACAAAGCGCTGGCAGATATAAAAACCTTTCCCATTGCCGTACAGGGCGACGGCGAGATCAATTTAGAGATCGCAGCGTCTACCGAGCTTAGCAGCAGCGCGCCCGACGACTGGATCAACGTGGTCGCCCAGCGTTTTAACGACTCAAACCAGACCGTCGGCGGCAAAACCGTCAGCGTTTCGGTACGGAAAATCACCTCCGGCGAAACCCTGACCTATATCACCGAGGGCGACTACCGTCCGCAGCTATATATTCCCTCCAGCTATGCGTGGGGCGAAATGCTGAAGGCAAAGGGCGTTTCGGTGGAGCTGATCGCGGATCGGATCCTCGGCAACACCGCAGGCATCCTGATGGAAAAGGGCACCTACGACACGTTTATTGAGAAATACAAGGCGTGCACGCTTGACAAAGTCATTGAAGCCTCGCTTGCAGGCAATCTTACCTTTGCATACACCAATCCCTACACCTCGTCTACGGGACTGAATGCACTTGCTTCTGCCCTGTATGCGTTTGACAACAAAGATCCGCTCTCCGATACGGCGCAGCAAAAGCTGCTTGATTATCAAAAGCAGTCGCCGCCCGTCGCTTACACCACCAGCGTGCTGGTGAATCAGGCACAAAAGGGCATTATCAAAGCGATGGTTATGGAGGAGCAGGCGTATATCAACAAGCCCGAGCTGAAAAACTACGTATACACGCCCTTTGGCATTCGACACGATCATCCGCTGTATACCTTCGACTATGTTTCCGCCGAGGAAAAGCAGGCGGCACAGCTCTTCAAGGAATACTGCCTGAGCAGCGAATCACAGCAGCTCGGCAAGGAAAAGGGCTTCGGCAGACATGATGAATACCAAAGCCAGAATACCGGACTGGACGGCGCAGGCTATCTTTCCGCCCAGAGTATCTGGAAGGAAGCCAAGGACGGCGGTCAACCGATCATCGCGGTGTTTGTCACCGACATTTCCGGCTCTATGGACGGAACTCCCATCATGAACCTTAAGGAATCATTGCTTGCTGCCAAATCCTATATCAGCTCCTCTAACTATATCGGACTGGTGTCCTATGCTACCAAAGTACATATAGAGCTGCCTATCGAAAAATTTGACGAGCAGCAAAAGTCATACTTCTCGGGCGCGGTGAAAAATCTTACCGTAGAGGACGCTACAGCCACCTATGACGCGGTACTTATCGCTCTGAAGATGATGATCGACAAAAAGCAGGAGATACCGAACGCCAAAATGATGCTGTTCGTTCTGTCCGACGGCGACCAGAACCGAGGTTACAGCCTGGATCGTATCGCTCCCATCGTGGGAGGCCTCAAGGTTCCCGTGTATTCTATCGGCTACAACCTCGCGGATAATTCCCGTCCCACCAATGAGCTGACGCGTTTGTCAAATATCAACGAAGCGGCGATGATCAACGCCGATTCCGACGATTTGGTCAACCAGCTCAGAAACCTGTTTAATACACAATTGTAACCGAGCAGGAGGCTGCCCGTTAATTGAAGTGCAGTACCTTGTATCTGTTTAGTATGCTATCATTACGGACAGATA
>JAHKXX010000167.1 GCA_020627425.1 bacterium | reverse complement strand
GCTTTGTATTGGTGCGTTGTCTTTGACAATGCACCTTTTTTTGAGGAGCTGCTTTATGTATATACTGAAAACATCCGCTGCTTTTGACAGCGCACACTTTTTGTACGGCTATAAGGGTAAATGCGCAAATATTCACGGTCATAGATGGGTCATAGAAGTACAGATAAACGGTGATTCACTTGTACCAACAGGATCAAAAAAAGGTATGCTCGTGGATTTTTCGGATTTTAAAAATTTAGTAAAGGAGCTTGCCGATAACTTCGATCATGCTCTTATATATGAAACAGGTTCCCTGAAGCCTGCGACTGTTGGCGCGCTGAATTCCGAGGGCTTCAGGCTTATTGCTCTCAGGTTCAGACCTACAGCGGAAAACCTTGCAAAACACTTTTATGATGAGCTGAAAAAGAAAAAGCTCTCCGTACTTAGCGTTACGGTTTATGAAACCCCCGAAAACTGCGCTGTGTATAAGGAGGAATGAATGTGATATATAATGTTGTCGAGAAGTTTATCAGTATTAACGGCGAAGGCACAAAAGCAGGCGAGCTGGCTGCATTTATACGTCTTGGTGGCTGTAATCTCAACTGCTCTTACTGCGATACAAAATGGGCAAATTTCTCCGCCGCTCCTATAGAGCAGCTTGATGAGCAGGCGCTTTGCGAGTTTGCCGGAAATATACACAATGTAACCATAACAGGCGGAGAGCCTATGCTTTATGATCTCGGATCGCTCGTTTCAGCCCTGATGAAGAAGGGTCATTATGTAGAGATAGAAACAAACGGCTCTGTAAGACTCGACAAGCTTTCATATCCCCGCCCTGCAATGACTATGGACTATAAGCTTCCTTCAAGCGGTATGGAAAAATATATGCTTACGGAAAACTTTGATTTGCTGACTCCTGCGGATACGGTAAAGTTTGTATCCGGAAGCGTGAACGATCTTGAAAGAGCACTTCAGATCATAAAAAAATATGAACTGATACAGAAATGTAATGTCTATATCAGTCCGGTTTTCGGAAGTATAGAATCGTCGGAGATCGTGGATTTTATGAAGGAAAACGATCTGAACGGAGTAAGACTTCAGCTTCAGCTGCATAAATATATATGGGATCCTATGAAAAGGGGAGTTTGATCATGGATAAGGAAAAAATAAAATATCATATCAGAGGACTGCTTGAAGCAATAGGTGAGGATCCAAACAGAGAGGGGCTTGCCGAGACTCCCGAGAGAGTAGCCAATATGTACGAGGAGGTATTTGAAGGAATACAGTATTCTAATAAAGAAATTGCCGATATGTTCGGCAAGACCTTTGAGATGAAAAGATCCTCCGATTCATCATCGGCTATAGTGATGAAGGATATATCGGTTTTCAGCTTCTGTGAGCATCATATGGCTTTAATGTATGATATGACCGTAAATGTAGCCTATATTCCTGAGGACAGGGTTCTGGGTCTCAGCAAAATAGCAAGGATCTGCGATATGGCGTCCAAAAGGCTCCAGCTTCAGGAAAGACTTGGTGATGATATAGCCGAAATAATATCCCTGGCAACAGGATCAAAAGATGTTGCCGTAAAGATCACAGGCTCTCATAGCTGTATGACCGCACGGGGTATAAGAAACGTATCTGCGCGTACCGTTACAAAGACCCTGAGGGGTAATTTTAAAACAGACAAAATGCTGCAGGATATGATAGATTGAGGTGTGTTGTTTTGAAGGCGCTTGTTTTGTGCAGCGGCGGTGTAGACTCGTCGACCTGTCTCTCGCTTGCCGTAAAAAAATACGGAAATGAAAATGTTTGTGCACTGTGTATGCTCTACGGGCAAAGACACGACAGGGAAATACAGGCTGCAAAGGCTGTGGCGGAGCATTACGGGATCAGTCTGAGAATACTTGATCTTGAGGCTGTTTTTGAAGGCTCCGACTGCTCGCTGCTTAAAGGCTCCGACAAAGACATACCAAAGCAGAGCTATGCCGAACAGCTAAAGGACGGAGACGGCAGCCCTGTTTCGACTTATGTTCCCTTCAGAAACGGACTGTTTCTATCCTGTGCTGCAAGCGTTGCACTG
>JAHKXX010000166.1 GCA_020627425.1 bacterium | reverse complement strand
TATGTCCATGTACCCTTGTTGAAGATGTAGTTAGCGCCGTTTCTGCTGTCCCAGTTGTTGTTGCCGTCGTTGAAGCAAACCTCTGCATAGGAAGCAGAACCGATGTTGATTGTGTACTTGTGTGTATATCCGCTCATCTCGTTTGTTGCAGTCATTCTTACACCCGGAACTGCTGTCCATGCGCCTGTGCCTGCTCTGTAGTGGATATACGGTGTGCTGTAGCCCTTGTAGTAGATGGTAACAGCGTTGACCGGTACAGGATCAGTAATCGGCACATTAACCGTAGCGTTTGTTCCGTCAAGAGCAAAACCTGCGGTGCGGTCCATTGCATATTCCTTGTTGGCTTTTTTGTCAACAATCTTCATCTCTTTTACAGTCAGGCTCTTGCCGTCCGCATTGGTATCGCTGACAGTTACCGTCCAGGTGTAATCCTTCAGGTTGGCAGAATTGATGTTGCTGACAATGTTGTTCAGGTCAAAATACATCGTACCGTCGCCGTAAGCCTCTGTGCCGAGATAGTTCAGCTTGAACTCGCTGTTATCGGGTCTAGCCAATACATTATAGGGAGTAACATTCATTTCCTTGACGGTGGTACCGTTTTTGACTGCCTTGATCTTGAGAGTGTTGTCGCTGCGATATGCACTGTTCAGAACATATTTCAGATAGATGCCGGAGCTGTCGTCCTGACTGTTGGTAACGTTCATTCTTGCTACAGACCACATGGACTTTGTTCTCTTTTCAATTGCAGGAGCATTTGTAACGGCAGAGGTAACATTCAGTGAGTCGTATGCCAACCAGATGTAACCCTTGTCTTCCCAGTTTCCCCAGGAATTAAGAATTCTGAATGCGCCCATTTCGCCCTTGTCAACAACGCCGTTGTCATTGATATCTGTCCAGATTTCGTCATTGTAACCAACGATGGTCATTTCGTGGGAAAGGTCGGTAGTACCCTGTGCATAAACGGATTTTTTGCCGACGTAACTATTGTCAACAACATAGCCGTTCGGGTTAGCATTTCTGTCGTTGGCATTGACAGATTTGATTGCCTTGCCGTGCCATGCACCAATCATGGTGCAGAAGGAGAGGATCTCGCCGTTGTTGAGAGCAGCCTTCATTGCGTCCAGTTCAGAGTCAGTGGGCTCGGAAATAATTCTATAATAAGAAACAGGGTAAACACCTGTAGTATTTTTCAGACTACTGATGGAGCCGGCACAGAATACATCATAGTCAACCATTCTGTTATGGGTTGCCTTTTCCCACATGTCGCCGGTGGCATACCAAGATCTTACATTCGTGGCAGGGCTGGTGCTTGTCAGGATAGGAGCATCCTTGATGGTAGGAGCACCCTGATATGTCAGAATTTTGTAGTTGTGTATCAGAGAAGATCCCTGCATCAATGCGCCGCCGTTATTGAAGTTATATACAAAGTTAGGAGAATAGGTGTTGGCGTCTGTGGTAGCAACGCCTCTTGCCTTATTCTTTGTGTAGGTAAACTGATAATAAACAGAAGACCATGCACAGCAGGATCCGATACCGCCCTGAGAACGAACCAAAGGAAGATATTTTGCGTTCTGGTTGGTGCTGTTGTCTACTTTTGACGGAAGAGCAGCAGGAGCGGCGCAGGGAGCGTCGTTATCGCTGCCGTAAAGCTTTTTGTAATAATCGCTTTCCGAACTGATGATATGGTCTTTGTCCAGATCTTCCGGTCTGATGGGCTCAACACCGCCTGTGGTGTAATCAAAACCATCATCGGGAGGCAGGATCAGGTCGCTTTCGATGTTGGCGGCTGCCTTAGGAGCTGCTGCGCCGGTTGCGCCTGCTGCCATAGCTGTCATTGGAGCTGCACCTGCAATGACGGCTGCTGCAAGAACGCCTGCGAGGATCTTGTTTAGATTCTTGCTCATGTTTTTAGTACCCCTTTCAATTGAGTGACTTTCCATTCATTCTGAATAACCACTTACTGCTGATTTGTGGCTGTAAATATTATAAAACAACGAATATGCAGAATCAATTAGACGAATTACAGATAATTCTTTAACAATCATTCATAATTTGTTCGAATTTGTTCAAACATTGTTCATATTCTAACAATCCGACAAAAATTGCCGTTTAGCAGAAAATGTTGAGCTTGCGCTTTCATGCGTTCCGTACAGTTTTTTGATCGTGTGAATGCAATTCCGGAACTTGCACCCCCATGACAAATCCGACAGGAACTTTTTAACATCACCGAGAAGGCATTTTTCAATCATTATGCAACTATCAAGAGGCTTTTAATAGATTTGATCGGAAGATTTCGCAGAACGAAGCGGAAGCTGCAGGAATTTGTTTGTGCATTCCAAACATTAACAAGGCAATTTTTCAGTCTTTCACGCATTTGCAGACTTTCATGCAAAAGATATGAAGGTATTCTATTGAAAATAACAATAATTCGCTCATGAAATCGTTTATCACCAGAATCATCACTTTTTAGGCAGAAAAAACAATGGATAATGCTAATTTTCAGACGAAACTTCGTGGCACACAATAAAAAACGCTTGACAAATAAAACAATATGCGTTATCATATAATATATTGAAATAGAAAATCTATCTTAAAGGAGAGAATTTCTGTGAAGAACATTATTTCTGAGAACTTAACTTCATTAGCTGAAGAAAAAAATAAAAACGATCCTACACTTACAATCCCTAAGCAAGCAGAGGCAATGGGTATTCCATACCCTACGTTTATGAAGTATATCAGGGGAACGATAGAATGCTCTGCTTCAAACGCTGCAAAAATGGCTGATTACTATAATGTCAGTACAGATTTTATATTGGGCAGGACGAGATCGAAAACATTAGAACCTGATCTTCAAAACCTTGCGGTGCAGTTAAATCTTAGTGATGAAGCAGTAAAGCAACTGTTAACTCCATGGATATACAATGGAGTTCAAACAGTTATGAAATACGATGATCAGCTTGAAAGCTTGCAATCCATCATAGACAGTATATTAAGTCATAACTTACCTTTTATTATTGCCGAAATAATAGATGAGGAACAAGTTTTGTCTGATAAATATATCAGTGAATTCAAACAAATAGTTGTAAATTTCGATAATAAGAAAGATTCTGTAATAAAAGCTTTTTCCTTGATAAACGGCTGGAAACATGACATTGATTCTATGAATTATAGATTATCCGTTCTGCTGCCGGAATTCAAAAAAGAATATATGAAATCACTGTATAATACAAGAAATCAGTTGGATTCTATGATCGTCAAAATGCTGACTGCCGATGGTGAAGAAAAACAACGAATCAGCATTGAAGAATACAATGATTATTTATCAAAACTGTAACTAATGGCTATGAAAAGGAGGAGATTCCGATGAACTGTTTATTTTGACAAAGAAAAAACGCACCGAAAAACTGCTGGTAACAGTAAATCAATGCGTTTAGGAAAGTTATGTTAGTACATAACTCATACTGCAATTGTTATGGTAACATAGCTTTCCTTCTTTGTCAATTCGCAATGTGTACAAATTTTAAAATTGACAGGGTAATATTGCCCAGAAAGGAAAGAATATGACTTCTTTAGACATGAGGGAAAACCATCTCTTTATGAGGAATGGTTTTGATGTAACCGGCAAGTGGGATATTCCTATCGTAAAAAAGCAGGATATTCCTCTTGATAATGTGCGCCTTATCGCATATTCAGACACAAGACAGAACGACAGACCTGAGAACACTGCTTGCGGCGTTCACTTCTTTATTGACGATTATCGCTTTACAGGCATTTACAATAATCCTGAGAGAAGTATCGAGAAGCTCTCGCAGTATGCTTTTCTGCTTACCCCCGACTATTTGACATATTCCGATATGAATTACTGGAGACAGCTTGAGAGCGTTGCTCACAGTCATTGGGTAGGAGCATATTGGCAGAGTATGGGACTGAAAGTAGTACCCACCATGACATGGAGCGACAGCAGAAGTTACTCTTTCTGCAATGACGGAGTTGAAAAGGGTTGTGTTGTAGCCGTTGGTATGATTGGCTGCAAGCACACAAAAATCGGCTTTTTGCGCGGCTATCACGCCATGTTGGAGAGAGTTGAGCCAAGTGCTGTTATTTGTTTTGGTGAGCCTTTCACAGAAATGCAAGGAAATATCATCGCTGTTGACTACCTTAATTCAAGAAAGGTGGTGCGCTGATATGGGCGGCAGAGGTGCATATACAGAAGGTAAACAGAAAAAATATGTTTATAGCACTGTTGGTGAAATTGAAGGTGTAAAAGTATTAGAACCTGTCAATGATAAAGCAAGTCATAGTATGCCGGCTGAAGCACATTCTTCAAGAGCATACATAGTGCTTGACAAGGAAAACGGAGTGTTCAGGCAGTATAGAGAGTTTAATGAGGGACATCTTCCTACTCTTGAAATAGGTTATCATTTTGAAAGCGGTCTTTCTGAGAATGGTAAAAATGTATTTCATATTCACGAATACTCACAACCGGGCATTGAACATCGTCAGAAGGGCAGGCTAATGACACCGGAGGAGATACAGAAGTACAGGAAGTATTTCAAAGGTGTTTCAGAGTCACGAATCAATGACTATCTTGATTATTACAGGAGGCGAAACAAATGACAGGCAGAACTATAAGTGAGTTTATTACAGAACTGTATAACAATCCTGAAATGGAATTTATCTATCACAGCAACCGTTACATGATTTCGGGCTATATTAGTCCTTCCGGCGGTATATATACTTTGGAACTTTGGAATATAACGACGAACAGCCTTGTGTTTAAATGTTCAGACAAACTTCGTGAGAATTGCGTAGAGCAGTTTGAGAATTCAATGCTGTTTGATAACAGAACGATTTATGAAGCGGAGGACGAGATAAATGTCCAGTACGGCTAAAAAGAAATACTTTGGAGGTGTTACAAGATGGAAGCCGGATCAGTAAAAGAATTTGTAAACAATCTCACCATTCAGGACGAAATGGTGCGGTATGACGGTCACCTTTATTATTTCTATGGTATCAGGTATGATAGTGATAAAAACGTCTATTATACGAGAATAGATCAGTTCGGTGAAGACATTCATCACTTTGAGAGAGAGTTTTACTATTACGAGAGTGCTGATTCAGCAGATTGCCTTGAACATCTTATATCTGATAAGTATTGGAATGGTAAAGATTTCTACGAAGTTGAACAGGAAATGACTTGGGTTGACGGCTGACATATTACCAGGAAGGAAGTGGTATAACCAATCACCGATGTCCCCCGGGTCTCGCCTGCCGGGTGCGTGACCGCACTGGACGATTCCGCTCTCGTTCGCTGTCGCTCACTTACTTCATACAAATTCACAACTTCTATTCCGCAGGCGTCCGGCACGGGCAGCGACGATTAGTCGCTGCCTTTTTCGCATTTCGCCGTCGCAGCCCGAAGGGCTGCTTAGGGCTGCTTTTATCTGAAAATGCACATTCAGTTCACGCATTCACTTCACCGTGCCTGCTATATATGCGTGACCGCACTGGACGATTCCGCTCTCGTTCGCTGACGCTCACTCACTTCATACAAATTCACAACTTCTATTCCGCTGCAATCAGGTGCTACACCGTCGCTGCCTTTTTCGCATTCCGCCGTCACAAGCCTGACGGCTTGCTTGTGGCTGTTTCCTTTGAAATCGCAGATTCAGTTTACACAATCACTTCACCGTGCCTGCTATGTGCGTGACCGCACCGGACGAATATGTTCCGGTAACGATCTTTGCATCGTCGCTTAATATGCTTCAAAAACGAAAGCGACAGTGGAGGCACTCCGCAACGGTAAGCGAAAACGGGACAAGGGGTAAGGGGGGGCGTTATGCTGTTTTCTGTTGTTTTACACAAAAAAATCCGGTTTTATGCGATAATACCATTTACTTTTTCGAAGAAATATGATAATATCAGCGTAAATACATTAGTACGGAGGGATTTTTATGTTTTTCAACCGCAAACAGTACTATACGCTTTCTCAGCAGCAGTTCGATGAAATGAAGCAATTCTATGAAAAACTCGGCTTCCGGAAAAATCAGGTGCAAAAGCTTTGCAAAAAATGCTTTTCCGCTGATATCCGGGTCGAAAAAAGCCTCACCTATTCCAATAACTGGACATTTTACAGAAGATCAGACATGGACGACGGAAACTTTTTTTCAGGCCGCAGCGCTATGTCCTCCGGTATGCCGATGGCTTCCGGTATGCCGGGCGCAATGCGTATGGCGATGCGTTCTGCGCCGGTGGCAGAAGAAGTAGAGGACGGTTTACCTGCGCCGGTAGAAATGGCAGAACCCGTTCCCACCGAACCGCCTCAGCCGCTGAATACCGCCGAAACACACAACGTCCCCGAAAACGAGAGTCACTCACCGCTGGATAATGCACAGGTCATCTTCTCTGCCAACGTCAATACGGCATCGTGGAATTATCTGCGAAACAGAATCCATAATCACAGCTTGCTGGATCCTTCCTTTGTCCGGATGGAAGAGATTATCAATTCTTATGAATATGATCTTCCAAAACCGGACGATGGTCAGCTTTTCGGCATTACGGCAGAAAGCGGCAAATGCCCCTGGAACGAAGACCATGAACTGCTGTTTCTGGGCTTTAAGGGCAAAAAGGCAGACAAGGACTGCCGGCAGAATCTGGTGTTGCTGGTTGACGTATCCGGCAGCATGGAAGACGAATGGATCCTGACGCAGATGTCCATCGCCGCTATCATCAGCAAGCTGAAAGAGGGCGATACCCTTTCCATTATCTCTTACAGCGATAAAACAACTACCGTTGCCAAACAGCTTGACTGCGGCAATATGGATAAGTTAGTGAACGCTGTGATGGATATTGAAGGCACCGGCGGCTGTACCTACGGCAGCGAAGGTCTGGAAAATGCCTATCGCTATCTGCAGGAAACCTTCGACGAAAACGCCAACAACCGGATCTTTATCTTCACGGACGGCGACTTTAATTTCGGCGTTACCAGTGAAGGCGGTCTTGAAGAATTGATTTATGACAAACGCAAAACCGGCATCTATCTTTCCATTGTAGGCTACGGACAAAACAACTTTAAGGATAACAAGATGGAAACCCTTGCCCGCAACGGCAACGGCAACTATACCTTCGTGGCGAATCCTGCCGATATTTTAGACGAGCTCTGGACAAAGCTGGTATCTAATTTAGTCACCGTGGCAAAGGACGTCAAGATTTCCGTAGAACTGAACCCCGCTCTGGTCAGTGAGTACCGTCTGCTGGGCTATGACGACAGAAAACTGACGCAGCAGGAATTTCATAATACCGAAAAAGCCGTGGACGGCATGGGGTCGGAGCATAACGTCGCTGCTCTGATCGAGCTGAAACGCGGCAAGGCGGAGCAAAAGTATAAGGGGCATTTTGTCAATGTGTCGGCAGGCGACAATCAGGACGAAATCGCTTTTGTTGAAGTGCATTACAAATCTCCCGAAGGAGAGAATCTGGTCATGACAAAATCCGTTACCCTGCAGGAGCTGCAGCAGGCAAAGAACTGCAATATGCCTGCCGCTGCTTTACTGGCTTCTTTCGGATTGATGGTCAAAAAATCCGCCTACAAGGGCGATATGACAAAGAACCGGCTGCTGGATATGGCGTCTGCCCTTATGAAAGAAAAGGGCATCGAAACCCCGGAGCGTTTCAGCCATCTGGATATTATCCGCAAATATGCCGTGAACGACTGATCCTTTTCCTCTGTTTTTCAAACATATTTTCAAACAAACAACTGACAGCAAAACGCAGACAAGACCGCCTGACGGCGTCTTTGTCTGCGCTCTTTTT
>JAHKXX010000165.1 GCA_020627425.1 bacterium | reverse complement strand
GAATAAGTGTATTTGTCTTTTCTGCTTGGTGTATCACACTAAATCGCGTTACTTGCACCTATTCCAAAACACCCAGAATTATTTTACACCAACGCCTGCGCGGCGGAGTGCCTCCGCGGTCGATTCGCGCACTCTGATTGATGTTACCACCTACCTATCGGCACGCGTACAAGTTTGGTTTATTGTACGGTTCCGTCCGCGTCACGGCGCACAGGGCACCGCTCGTGCTGATTTATAGTGGAGGTAAGTGTGTTTGTTTTTTCTATAATTAGTGACTCTGACTTGAGAGCGAGGCGAAACGGACGGGAGCCCTGCTTTTTGTAGTCAAACGATCAGAATAGCATCTCCTATGCTTATGGGAAGCAGATTATCAGAAATGATCGCTGTGGGTGTCGGTACGAATGAGTTCCAATATCAACCTGTCAGCATAAACCTTGTATATCAACAGCCAATCAGGTTTGATATGACATTCTCTAATATTCTTATAATTCCTTGAATTTTCAAGAGCATGATCTCTGTTTTTTTCGGGAAGTGTTTGTTCATTTGCCAGCATAGTAATAACATTTGTCAACTCTTGTATATTACACCCTCGTTTAACAGCAAGCTTATAGTCCTTTTTGAATTGTCCCGTGAATTCTATTTTAAGCATTGAGTGCCTCCATAAGATCAGCTACACTGTCAAAAGGACCATATACATCGTTGCCGTTTTCAGCCGATTCCATTGCAGACAGGGTTACTTTATTCGGGACTTCTGTCGTAAGCTCAAAAGGTATCCTTTGTTCTCTTACGACTGTTTTTGCAAAAATATTGAATGCTGCGCTTACCGACAAGCCTATCTCTTCACAAAACTTATCGAAGGCGATCTTTGTAGCCTCATCCATTCTGATGTTTACATTTGTCATTGCCATGATCCGATCCCCTTTCTTATTTCTGAGATTAATATATGCAATTATGCCGCATTTGTCAATATATTTCTATTAATATAATAGATATATCATAGAATTATCATAGCATCTCCAAAGCTGAAGAATCTATATTTTTCCTCCACCGCGACCCTGTAGGCATTCATTATATTATCATAACCTGCGAATGCGGAAACAAGCATTATCAGTGTGCTTTCGGGAAGATGAAAGTTTGTGATAAGTCCGTCAAGCACCTGAAAGTCAAATCCGGGATAAATAAAAATATCGGTGTTACCATTGCTCTCGCAGATTTTTCCTTCCTTTTTTGCCACCGATTCCAGTGTGCGGCAGCTTGTTGTTCCCACGGCTATTACCCGTCCGCCGTTTTGTTTTGTTTTGTTTATCAGTTCTGCGTCTTCCTTGGTTATCTCGTAATGTTCACTGTGCATTTTATGCTTTGTTACATCATCGACCTTGACCGGGCGGAACGTACCGAGTCCGACATGAAGCGTTACTCTTGCAATGCTTACCCCCTTGGCTTTTATCTTATTCAGCAGTTCCTCCGTAAAATGCAGTCCTGCGGTAGGCGCGGCGGCAGAGCCGAGCTCGCGGCTATAGACAGTCTGGTATCTTTCCTTGTCATTCAGCTTTTCGTGAATATAAGGAGGCAGCGGCATTTGTCCGAGCTTATCGAGATTTTCGTAAAAGCTGCCGACGCATTCAAAATCAATTATTCTGTTACCGTCCTCGGTAACGTCCGCCACGGTACAATGCATCAGACCGTCACCAAAAGAGAAGCGTGTGCCGATCTTTGCTTTTCGCCCGGGCTTTGCCAGAGCCTCCCAGCGTTTATTCTCAATATTATGCAGAAGCAGGAATTCTACTGTTGCTCCTGTCTCCTCCTTTATGCCGTATATTCGCGCAGGCAAAACTCTTGAGTCATTTACAACGAGGCAATCGCCGGGTTTTAAATATTCGATAATATCATAAAAATGTCTGTGCTCCAATTCTCCCGTTTTCTTGTTCACTACAAGAAGTCTGGAGCTGTCGCGCGGCTCAACCGGAGTCTGAGCTATCAGCTCCTCCGGCAGATCATAATAAAAATCACTTGTTTTCATTTTCCTTTTTCCCTCACTTACCAATTCTTTACAACCACAATACCTCTCTATCTCTTATTTCCCGATTTTATCACACCCCCCTCCCCCTGTCAAGGCGGAGTGCCTCCGCGGTCGACTCTCTCTTGCCGCGCGTCGGCAAGGGCGTGCACGGCACGCCGCAGCGTGACAAGTATTTGTTGCCGCCAAATACAAGGCACCGTCTCAAGTTGGGTTTATTGTCCCCCTCCATCCGCGCCACGCCGCACAGGGCGGCGCTTAGCGCTATTTTTGAGTGGAGGCGAATATTTCTGTCTATCCTACTCATTGTCTCCAAAAAAGCAGTACAGCGAGGATGCCGTGAGGTTATCACACTCATTATTCTTTTTT
>JAHKXX010000164.1 GCA_020627425.1 bacterium | reverse complement strand
GCGGGACGGCAACCCGATACCGTCCTTTGAAGGCGAGCCGACCCTTATAGATATAAAGGGAGATATAGACGAGTTTACAGATAACGTATGGAACGCACTAAATGAAGACAATAAAGTATCGCTGTATACTCGCTTTATCGACCTTGCAACCGGAGAATATAAGGACAGAATAATAAACAAGAATAACTGAGAGGAGTTATAACAATGTCAAAAGAGCTTGAATTAAAATACGGCTGCAACCCAAATCAGAAGCCGTCCAGAATCTATATGAATAACGGCAGCGATCTGCCTGTTACCGTTTTAAACGGCAGACCGGGATATATCAATTTTCTTGATGCCTTTAACTCATGGCAGCTTGTTACAGAGCTGAAGGCTGCTACAGGACTGCCCTCAGCAGCTTCCTTCAAGCATGTCAGCCCTGCCGGTGCAGCTGTTGCAACAGAGCTCAGCGATACACTGAAAAAAATCTATTTTGTGGATGATCTCGAGCTTTCCCCGATCGCCTCTGCATATGCTAAGGCAAGGGGTGCCGACAGAATGTCATCATACGGCGACTGGGTAGCACTTTCCGATACCTGCGACAAGGAGACAGCCCTGCTTCTGAAAAGAGAAGTATCCGACGGTATAATAGCTCCGGACTATACGGACGAGGCTCTCGAGATCCTGAAATCAAAGCGCCGCGGAACATATAACGTAGTAAAGATGGATACAGGCTATGTTCCCGAGAAGATCGAGCGCAAGCAGGTTTTTGGCATAACCTTTGAGCAAGGCAGAAACGATCTGAAAATAGACGAGGAAATGCTCCAAAACATTGTTACCGATAACAAGGAAATGCCCGAGAGCGCAAAACGCGATCTTATCATTTCTCTTATAACTCTCAAGTATACACAGTCTAACTCCGTATGCTATGCAAAGGACGGTCAGGCTATCGGCGTCGGCGCAGGTCAGCAGTCCAGAATACACTGTACCCGTCTTGCAGGAAACAAGGCTGATATATGGTATCTTCGTCAGTGTCCGAAGGTTCTTGCACTGCCCTTCAGAGATGATATAAGACGTCCCGACCGCGATAATACTATCGATGTATATATTTCCGATGATTATGAGGACGTACTTGCCGACGGTATCTGGCAGCAGTTTTTCACAGAAAAGCCCGAAGCTCTTACAAGAGAAGAAAAGAAGCAGTGGCTCAGCACCCAGACAGGTGTTTCACTCGGCTCGGATGCTTTCTTCCCGTTCGGCGATAATATAGAGCGAGCAAAGAGAAGCGGCGTACAGTATATAGCTCAGCCCGGAGGCTCAATACGTGATGACAATGTCATAGAGACCTGTAATAAATACGGTATAGCTATGTCCTTCACAGGAATAAGACTCTTCCATCATTGATACGGAGGTAAGCAAATGAAAATACTTGTAATCGGCAGCGGCGGACGTGAGCACGCCATTATCCGCAAGCTGAAGGAAAGTCCAAGGGTAGATAAAATATATGCCGCTCCCGGAAACGGGGGCATCTCCCGTGACGCAGAGTGTGTAAGTATAGACGCTATGGATAAGGAAGGCATCGTAGAGTTTTCCAAAAAGGAAGGTATAGACCTTGTCTTTGTTGCGCCTGACGATCCGCTTGCAGCAGGTATGGTAGACGCACTCGAGGGCGCCGGTATCAGAGCCTTTGGACCGAGAGCAAACGCAGCCATAATAGAAGCCAGCAAGGTATTCTCCAAAAACCTGATGAGAAAGTACAATATACCTACTGCTGACTATGCTGTATTTGACGATCCGTCAAAGGTTATGGAATATATCGAAAAGAAGGACAAATACCCCGTAGTAATAAAGGCAGACGGTCTGGCTCTCGGCAAGGGTGTAATAATAGCAAAGGATAATGCCGAGGCGAAGGACGCCGTAAAAGAGATAATGCAGGACAAAAAGTTCGGTGATTCCGGCAATAATGTAGTTGTTGAAGAATTTCTAACAGGGCCGGAGGTTTCCGTGCTTGCCTTTACAGACGGTATCTCCTTAAAGCCTATGGTGTCCTCAAAGGATCATAAAAGAGCCTTTGATAACAACCTCGGCCCCAATACCGGAGGAATGGGTACCGTTAGCCCCAATCCCTACTATACTCCCGAAATAGCCGAAATCTGCCGCAAAACTATATTCGAGCCTACCGTTGCCGCTATGAACAGCGAGGGCAGAACCTTTAAGGGCTGTCTTTATTTCGGTCTTATGATAACCCCCGACGGTCCAAAGGTAATAGAATATAATGCACGTTTCGGCGATCCCGAGACTCAGGTAGTTCTTCCCGTTCTTAAAACAGATCTTGTTGATATAATAGAAGCAGTTATAGACGAGCGTCTGTCGCATCTGGATATAGAATGGAAGAACGAGAAGGCAGCCTGTGTAGTTATGGCATCCGGCGGCTATCCCGTTGCATATAAAAAAGGAATGAAGATAAGCGGTCTTGATGACGACGGACAGATCGACGGGGCTATTGTATATCACGCCGGAACAAAATATGAAAACGGACAATTCTATACAAACGGAGGCCGTGTACTCGGTGTTACCGCTCTCGGAGAAACACTTGACGAGGCTCTCGAGAGAGCATATTCTGCTGTAGAGAAGATCAGCTTTAACGAAGCTCACTACAGAACCGATATAGGAAAGATAGTGTAAATAATTTCCGGGAGTTCCGGAACAGGTGCAGGTAACGCGATTTAGTGTGATACACCAAAAGGAGTTTTTTTAAAGGAGAAAGTTAATAAATGGAAGAATATTTAAAAGTAGATTCAATGTCAAACTACAGAGAGCAGATCGTCAAGAGAAAAATGACTCCGACAAAGCTTGCAACCATTGTAATGTCGCTCGTCGCTTGTCTTTTGGTTATGGCGGTAAGCGTCTATCTATCACAGTTCTTTGGCTGGTTTGTGCCTATAGCACTTCTTATGCTCGGACTCGGGATCTATATTATTTACTATATCATAAAAAATTCAGGTATCGAGTTTGAGTATACCTTCGTTATGGGTGAACTGAGAATTGATAAGATCAAGGGCAAGTCAAAGAGAAAAAGAATGACTGTTTTTGATGTTAAATCAATTGATAAGCTTGACCGCTATATAGACAGAAACACAGGCAAACCTGCTGTGAATACTTCAAAGTATGACTATGTTATAAGAGCCTGCGATGATGACCACTCCGAGAATACCTATTATGTGGTGATCCACGATAAGGTAAAGCAAAAGCCGGCGCTTCTCCTGTTCTCTCCTGATGAGAGAACTATGAATATGATAAAGCCCTATTTCTCCACAAACCTGAAAAAGAAGTTCTTTACAATGGAGAAGGAGGATAAACAGAGGATCGCCAAGGAAAAAAAAGAGGAGACCCTCAACGAGAAAAAAGAAAAAAGATAAATGATTTAAAAAGACAGGTACGGGTTATCTGTCTTTTTTGTATTGAAATAAATATTTTTATATGCTATAATATGGAATAGTTTTAACAAAATTACATGATTTTTTGCAGAACAATTGTTGAAATTTAGCAAATTAGATATTATAGCTATATTGATGAGATTTTAAATATTTTGTCGAGGTGTTTGTTGTGATAG
>JAHKXX010000163.1 GCA_020627425.1 bacterium | reverse complement strand
GTTTTGATACTGTTATAATTTGAAGCCCAAAATAATAGGCAGAATAGCGGTAATAATGGTATCAAAAGAAATGAATACTAAACTAATATGTTTAGTGGCGAAATGAATTAAGCGAGTGGGAGTAAAAACAATTGTCCCGAGGCAAACCCAATTATCCTCCCGCGGGGCAAAATTATAAGCGTTTATAAAATGAAAAAATAATAGTATTTTGACGACCTTGCAAGGTGTGAATTGCTTTTCACGCTTGCAGGGTCGTCGTTCTTTTTTATGGGTTTTTCAAAAAGAGATGCGCTGCCTTGCAAAAAGCTTTATCACGAAAAAAGCTGATATCATGCGGCTTTCAGGCTAATTTTAAGAAAGTTATGTGGCAATTAAAAAGGTATTCTTTCTTAAAAAAGAATTGAAAAAGAGTTAAAAAAGAGTTGTAAAAGAGGTTTGAAAAGGGTAGCAAATAGGGAGAAAATAATTTACTTTACAAAAGCTATGAGGATGATTATTTTGCCCCGCGGGAGGATGATCGGGGTTGCCCTTTGACATAGTACTTCTTTTTTCAGCAAAATTGGGAAAATGGCGTAATTCTGGGAAGCCGCATATAATCAGGGTTTTCGTGGAAGGAGGTTTGTTGTTCGGGTAAAATCCTATCACGAAAGGAGGAACTTTTGGGGGAATTGTGCTTTTTGGGGTAAAGTTCCATCACATTAGTACTAGCTTTTGGGGTAAAAATGTATCACAATGTATTGATATCGGGAAAATACCCTCATGGATCTTACTATAAAGCTGTCGTGATGCGCCCCGAAAAGTATGATTTCGTGAAATTTGTGATTAAACATTACATAAAAACAAAAGAGATGCTTGGTAGGAGGTGTTTTACCATGAAGAAATTTGATTACAAAGGCAAGTGCATTAAAAGAGCCTTATCAAAATGTTCTGATGTGTGTAGGAGTTATTCTGAAATGCAGGACGATTACGCTAAGTTTTTGCAGCTGAATGAGGATGTAAAAGGGTTTTCCTGCAATGTTCAGCTTGCGGATGATCCCGAAACCGAAATGTACACGACAGATTTTGTTATAACTCTAACTGATGGCACAACAAGAGTGCGTGAATGTGTATACCGTAAAAATCTTGAGCGACCGAGTACAGCGAGATTGCTTGATCTGTCCAGAGACTATTGGTTATCAAAGGGAGTTGTCGATTGGGGGTTGGTTGTTGATGTTTACTCAAAAACTGTATGATAACGGAGAAACGGTATTTCGTGTGCTTGCTGAGAATGAAGATAGATTGCTTGTTATTAACTGCGTGAAAAGAACTATGCCTTTTTGGATAAAACGAGAAGAGATTACATGTTACAAACAAATTGACGAGCAAACTTTGTATGATAAAGCAGGTCTTAAGCTGTTAAAAGAGGACGAATTATCTCAGCAGGCACTTGCAACAGCACATCAAAGATATTCAATAATTGCACCGGTGATTGCTGTTTTGGCCGATAAAAACAAACGCAATGATATGATCGCTTTTGCCGCCCGGAATAATAACTTAAGCAAGCAGACTATCAGGCAGTACTTATGTCTCTATCTTACTTTTCAGACTGTAACAGCTTTGGCACCTATAGATGCAGTTAGAGGCAACGAATTGACAAAAGAACATAAACTAATGCGTTGGGCGCTAAACAAATACTTTTATACAAGTCGGGAGAATAGTCTTCGAACAGCGTATTTGTACTTGTTAAAAGAAAAATATCTTGACAAAGACGGAGTACTGAATGAAGATCATCCATCGTTTTATCAATTCAGGTACTTTTACCGCAAAACGAGGAACGAGCAGAATTATCTTATCTCACGCAAGGGCTTGACCGACTATCAAAGAAACCATCGTCCATTACTCGGTGAGGGTGTTAGCGGTTACGCCCAGAATGTCGGTGTTGCTATGCTTGATAGTACGATCTGCGATATTTATCTTGTTGATGAGGTAGGAAATCTGTTGGGTAGACCGATTTTACCGCCTGCGTTGATGCTTACAGTCAGATGTGCTGTGGATTTGCATTGACTTGGCAGGGCGGTGTATCATCATTAAGAGAACTCATGCAGAATGTGATTACTGACAAGGCGGTTCTGTGTAAGAAAAATGGAGTTATGGCACTGCACAACCGGAAATTGCAGCTTGTATGCTGTCCCTTGCGTTATGCTCACCAGTACAGATTCATTTGCCTATGATTGATATTATTGTTCGGATCAAATGCTATTATATTTTTTACAGTTACATTATAGCATACAGGGTGTAACAAACCCGTAACAAATCCAGAGTGATTCAGGTAAATTTCGAGAAAAAATCCAACAGACTTTACGCTGATACCTTGAACTTTTATGTTAAATATGACAATAAGGGGGACTGTGATAATTGTTATTGCACTATTGCGTATGAATAAGTACAAAAAGGAATTTTTTCAATCAACCTTTTGGTAAGAGATTCATTGACAAAAACCAAATATGCAAAATTACTAAAAATCCAATCGAAAGTTTGTTAAACATTTTTTGAAAAAATCCCTTGAAAATGATCAAAATACCCCGTTTTTGTTACGCCTTTGTTACGCCCCGTATGTTACAATAAAGCGGAATAGCCCAAAAGGTGCAAAAAATCACTTTTTACGAGGCCTTTTCCTATTAAAATGAAAGGAAGAAAAATAAATGAAACATAGAAATTTCAAGCGTGTGCTTGCACTGCTGCTCGCTGCAACTATGGCGATCGGCACCTTTGCCGGCTGTACGCAGTCGGGCGGCGAAGAAAGCTCCGGCGCTAAGGCAGAAAGCTCCGCAGCGGGCGAAAGCTCAGCCGAAGCCGCCGACACAGCGGAAGAAGCAGAGCCTGCTATCAAGGCGACCACTGTCAGCTTTTCCAAAAGCGGCAAGTACACCACCACCGTCACATCCGACAAGGTAGACCTTTCAGGCATTATCGCCGAGGATGTGGAGATCAGCTATGTTGATATAAGCGGCGTCGCAATAGAGGAAGTTCAGCAGTCCGCTGCGACAAGCGATGAAGAAGTCATAGCAGCGACCGTTAAGGTTAAGGTAGACAGCGTAAAAGCGAATACTAACGGAGGTTATGACATCTCCTTTACTGACGAAAACGCTCCTTTGAATCCAACAAACTATTATGACATCAGCTTTACCAAATTAGAAGAAACCGCTTCGGCAGAGGTTGTATATCCCGAAATTACACTGACTCCCGATGTTGAAAACGTCGTTTCAGACGCAACGCAGGCAAAGGTTACGCTTGCGATTGACGGCAGCACTTTTGAGGACGGTATCAGCGAAAAGGATATTTATCTTGATAATGCTTTCTCGGATATGGAAATTGAAAGCGTATCTTCATCAGATAAAAATCTTACCGTTCAGCTTAAGGGCTCGCCGGTCAGGAATCCAGCGGGCGCTTATCAGTGGGGCTCTGTCAATGTTAAGCCCAGCGGTATTACGGACGGCTATGCCGATGTTGCTTCCAAGGTTAATATTCAGCTTGCCACCGTCAGTATTGACGCATCAACGCTGAAATTTGAAAACGGCAAAATCAATGCTGACCTTAAGGTTTACGGTGTAGTTGATATCAACACATTAACAAAAGATAATATTAGAATTGACGGCGCTGCCGTGGAGGCTGCCGAAAAGACAGACGACAATACGATTAAGCTCACTCTTACAGCAGACGGCGTTAGCAGCGTGAACGATTTTGCAGATACCGTGGGCGGCAAAAAAATGACGCTCGACGATTATGAAACCACCGTAGCCGTTTCACAAGCAAGCTTCTATCCCGTATTTGACTATGTTGATGAGGACGGCGACAATCTTAAAATCACGCTGAAGCTTTATGCAAACAGCGGTTCTTTTGATAAGGATCTCAAGGCTGACGCTATCAGCTTTGCAGATGACTTCAAGGACGCAAAGGCTGAGTCCGTGACGGTTGACAGCGATACGCTTGCCACCCTTATCATTTCCGTTCCTGCAAACGGACAGACGACGGAAACCTTTAGAATGAACGGTACCGTTACTCTTGCCGCAGGCGCGCTTACAAACGCTTGGGGAAATAAGACCTCCGCCGAGGTATCTAATACTCGCGATTATTCAGGTGAAACACTCGGAAGGGAGGTTACTCTAAATAAAGACACGCTTCTTGAAATACAAAAATATACAAGAGGAAAGAATACTATATTTGGCTCTATTTTGTATTGGGGCGGCGTTGCAGGCCAGACATACTCCATTGCAAAATCCATTTTGGAAGCAACCGGCATAATTGATTCAGAGCACGTTCAGGTAATGAAACAGCTTAATGAAATTGAAAAAAAGATTGATCAAGTGCGTTTAGATATTGAAGAGGTAAGAAATGACATTGCAAAAGTAATGACCAACGTTACCAAGTCAAGACTTGATAATTACACGGACTCAATAAATGATTTGAACAGCAGCATAAAGAATATTGATAAACTCTATATTCAGGCAAGAAAAGAGATGGCGAGGGCTGACGAAAAGTACGCTAATATTGACTGGGAAAAAATGACAGATGAAGAAGCCGCTGCTTACAATCATGATCTAATCAATTATATTCTTGACCGAAACAACAACGTTAAGGATATGAACTTCTATAATTTCACGGATAAAACCGATACAGTCTTGAAAAATCAGTTTGACCATGTTGCGAATATGCTCAAAAAAGATGACGACAATAATCCGATGAGGCTTTATGATGAGGTTTGCGCATCATCATTTAATTTTGATACACAGTCGTATAATTTCAGATTATCTCAAAGGGTATATGCTGAAACCGTGCTGACAAAGGTCGTTTCAATATTTGCTGTCAGATACGATGTAGCAAGCGACCCTGAAAAGGCAAATTTTGACGCAATATTTGAGAGCTATCAGCAAGCTATGGCAACGCTTGAAAAACTAGCACCTGAAGGAGTTGCCGCAGAAGATGTTAACGCATATCCTCATAAAGGAAAAATCGATGATTCCAATATTTATATCAGCGATATTATACTTGCCGGTAAGCGTACTAATGATGAAGAAGAAGTTAAAAAACTGCTTACAGATAGCGGCTACACTCCTCTTGATACTGATTTGAATAAAGGAACAAACGGCGAAAAAATATATCTTGGATACAAAACGACAAAAAATATCAATGAGGCAATAAGAGATTTCGCTATTTATACCGGAAATCTGGATACGAATAGTGTTAACGGCCGTATATATCATTTATGCTCTTATATAGGCGACTCTGCTTTTGTAGATAGCAAGGGAGATTTAAATTGCGGTACTTCTTATGAAACATATTACCACTCTCGTGGTCGCGGATCAGGCGTCCAAAAAATAACCAGTTCAGGAAAGGCAATCTGGCTTTATTATACCAAAGACAGCGCTGATGAAAAAGCGATTACCGATATTTCCATTGACAACAAGGATGAAGGCAGCATTGTAAACTTCAACGATGGCGCAGGCAGCGGAGAAGCAATTTATTTGCATTTTAATTCAGCGGCTTCAACTGCAACAGTAGGACAGATTGGATATGACCCTGCGTATCACCCATACTGCTATGTGCTTGGTCACAAGATAATGTATTCTTATTCTTCCGGATATAAAACTTACTATTGGAAAGGAGCAATCAAAAAACAAGACTCCAGCCGAATAGACTGGTCTGATTCACAGATAAAAGGCTTCTACGATAGAATGAGCAAAAAAACTATAGAGGAAGAGCTTGCAAGTGCTGGAATCAAAGCTAAGTATGGTCTGATTCTAAAATTAAGAAGTGTGCTAAAGGGTGAAAATCTTTGGGGTTCATCAACTCAATACATACGACTTTGGCGAGAGCCTACAGGAGATATCATAGCTCTTGGCGGTACTAAAAGAGTTAATGACAAAGTATTTGCAAAGTTCTATATTTATACCAGAAAACGTTATGAAAAGAAGAAAAATGAAACATATGACTATTTCACTTATTTCACCATTTCCGATTAAACGATAGGTGAAAAGTAGAAGGAGGGTCTTTCAGCCCGATTTTGCTTAACATACATAATTAATCAAAAAAAGAAAGAAGGATAATTATGCGAAGAATGAAACAACTGCTTGCACTGCTGCTCGCTGCAACTATGGCGATCGGCACCTTTGCCGGCTGTACGCAGTCGGGCGGCGAAGAAAGCTCCGGCACTAAGGCGGAAAGCACAGTATCGGGCGATACCTCCGCTGAGGCAAGCGACACCGACGCAGAAGAAGAACCGGCTATCAAGGCTACTGCTGTCAGCTACTCAAAAGCCGGCAAGTACACCACTACCGTAACCTCGGATAAGATCAAGCTGAACGGGCTTACCGCAGAGAACGTGGAAGTGCGGTATGCCAATCCGTACGCAAACGTTTATACGTACGTCAGTTCGGAAGAAACGCAAGCCGCTTCCGAAAAAAATCTGTCCATAGAAGAAGCGTTGCCGTGCAAAGCGACAGTAAGCAGCGTAGTTGCAAATGCGAATGGCGGCTATGACATTAAATTTGTTGACAAAGATGCGAAAGACTATGTTACTTCCCGCTACTATATGGTGTTGAAAAACTACAATGTCCATTCCGAAGTTAACGTCGAATTTCCGTCTATTACCTTGACGTCCGATATAGAAAGCGTTTATGCGGGAACCGAAGAGTTCCGCGTTGCGCTGACCATTCACGACGGAGAGTTTGAAGACGATATCGATATCGACGATCTTTTCAACGGCATCGCCTTTGAAGATACCGATGTAGAGATTATTTCAAAATCCAATAAAAATCTGACGCTCAAGATCATGGGTACCCCGACAAAGAATGCTGCCGGCGCTTATCAATGGGGCGTTATCGGCGTCAAATCGAGTGGTATCAAAAACGGATACGCCGATATCCAAGCCCAAATACCGGTAATACTCGTTTATGCGGCATTCGACGCAAGTTCGCTCAAATTCGAAAACGGTAAAATCAACGCAAATGTAAAAGTGTATGGTGTTGCGGATGTCGATACGCTCACAAAAGACAACGTATCCGTTGACGGAGCAACCGTGGAAGCCCTTTCGAAGGTAGACGATAATACGATACGTCTTACTCTTGCGGCAGAAGACGTGGAAAGCGTCAATGATTTTGTAGACGTTATCAAGGGCGGCAAATTAACGCTTGCGGCGTATGAGACCGATATTTTGCTGGCGCAAGCCAACTTCTATCCCGTCTTTGACTATGTAGAGAAAGCAGGCAATGACTTGGAACTCACCTTGAAACTCTACATTTACGGCGGCACGATCGACAATACGTTGACCGCTGAAAAAATAGAACTCGGAGACGACTTTGCCGGTGCGACCATCAAGTCATTGACGGTAGAAGAAAACAACCTTGCTACCATGATAATTTCTGTGCCGAACGGCGGCTTCGGCGAGAATGATTATAATTATGACGGTGACGTTACCATAAAAGCGGGCGCCGTCACGAACGCTTGGGGCGAAAAGACGTCGATAGACTTTACCTACGCGCGCAACTATTCCGCCGAAAATTTGGGCAGAGAGGTCACGCTCAATGCGGATACCCTGTCCGCCATTCAGGATTATACGAGAGGTCTCGACACAACGTTTGGTAAAGTCTGCTACTATGCGGGAGTTGCCGGTCAGGTGTTCGGCATTGTCAAGAACGTGGCGGAAATGGCGGGTATCATCAAATCCGAGCATCAGCAAGTGATGGATAAACTGGAGGAGATGGATCAAAAGCTCACCGTTGTGCAGGCAGACGTTGCCGAGATCAAGCAGGTCGTCAATACGCTTGCGTATGAGACAAAATATTATGCAAGAGATGAATTGAGACGCGATCTACGAACCAAACTCGATGGGTTTCAAACCACTTTGCTTACCATGAACAACGCGCTTGACGTGGTGACATCCATCTATCAGAAAGCTGCGCTGGATATGGCGATCGACGACGCGATTGAAGCCGGAAAATTGACCGAAAAGCCCTCTTTTATCGGTTTGTCTGCCAAAGAGATCGCAGAGAAAAAAGCCGAATTGCGCAATCTGTATCTACCCAACGAGGACGAGATGACGAACGAAGAAGTTGCGCAATACAACGTACGCCTCATTCAATACATCAATGAGAAAGCAAAAGATCCCAACAACACGGATTACTATGGATATTCCAACTACGTTATGAGTCTGGAAGATATTTTCAAGAACGTTTGCGGTTTGTTGGAAATGCCTGCCGGTTCCAACCCCATTGGGTTCTATGACGAATTGGTTGCTCAAATTTACAACTTCGATTCGCAGACTTATAATTTCCGTCTTGCCAACCGCGTGATCATGCAGTACAAACTCACCAACGCGATCGGCGTGCTCGCGTTCCACTACCAAGTCGCGGCAAATCCCGATTCCGCGCGTTATCAACTCATCGGTGACGCATTCAACACAGCGATGAACTCCGAAATCTGGGAGATTAGTGGGCATCCAGCAAGCGAGATCAAAGCAAATCCGCATTACGCGCAGCAAAGCGAGGTCAAGACCTATATCAGCGAGGCACTTTTGGTAGGAACGCAGTCGCACAATGATTCAAAGAATTATCTTAAAAGCAACGGTTATACCATCGCATCCACCAATCTGAACAATCACTCCTACATCAGAGACAACACAAGCCGTGTAATCTATCTCGGATACAAGACAACTACAGATCCGAGCGAAGCAATCACCGGGTTTTATTTGCATAATGTCTATCAAAGCAGCCTGACTGTGGACGGCAAAACTTATTATCCCGTACAAACGGCAGGCGGAAAAGATTTCGTGGCCAGCGGCGGCGACTGCAACCATGGTTGTACAAGAACACAAGGCAATGCGCATATCTATTTGTACTACACAAAGGACAACAATAACGACAAGTGCGTCGGCAGTATTTCGTTCAACAGTACGTCGATTGATACGATCGCGCATTCCGAAGAAATGACGGGCGATTTCAACCAGAATGCCGGCGGCGATAATATCTTTATGCACGCATCCTTTATACAGCCGGGTGTGTCGGAGGCTCAGATCAATACGCTTGTAGAAACCGATCCCGAATATTATCCTTTCAGTTACGCTTTCGGCAGAAAAGTATCCTTCTATGTTTCCCCTTACTTATCCGTTGATTACGACGCGGAAATCAAGAGTGCGGGCAACGTGAAGTACACCTGGACAGAAAACGAGATCAAAGAATTCCTTGATCGATGCCATACTTCAAAATTGTTCAACGGTGAATTGTCGTCCGCCGGCGCTCGATTGGATCAAATGTACAACGGAGGCAGTACTAGTGTTCTTTATCTGAGCGGTAGTTATCTCAGAGGATATCACAGAAATCCCGAAAATCTATCCCAATGGAGATACTATATAGATTTGGGCCTGCTGATCATGGACGAGAATTGGTATCGCAGCTATTATGATGATTGGTCCCAAAACGGATGGTTAAAAGGTATTTACGGCTCCAAAGGAGATATTTATTATATGGTATATCAAACAGGGAATTGGTATTGGAATGAAATGACGAATCGCAGGGAAAGCGCTTTGTACTTTATTCTCAACTGATTATCTGATCAGGAGCGTTTATTTAATG
>JAHKXX010000162.1 GCA_020627425.1 bacterium | reverse complement strand
GGAAGGAGAGGGACAATAAACCCCGCTCGTACGCGTGCCGATAGGTAGGTGGTAACATCAATCAGAGTGCGCGAATCGACCGCGGAGGCACTCCGCTGCGGGGGGTTGCAAAATGGAAAAAGATGTGTTAGAATAGGGTATAGAGTATAGGTAGAGTAAAAGAGTGGGGCGACCCGCTCTTTTATCATTAATAAGACAAATAAAAAAACAGCTTTCAGAGAATGTGTAAGGAGGAATGATAATGGCGAAAAAGAATCAGGGCAATACAGTAGAGCTTGTCACTAAGCTTTGCGAGCCGCTGGTAAAGTCAATGGGGCTGACTCTGTGGGACGTTCGCTTTGTAAAAGAGGGAGCACTGTGGTATCTCAGGATATTTATTGATAAGCCGGAGGGTATTACCATAGAGGACTGCGAAGCAGTGACAAGAGCTTTGGATAAGCCGCTTGATGAGCTTGATCCGATCGAACAGAACTATACTCTCGAGGTATCGTCCCCCGGTATCGAGCGCGAGCTTTGTAAATATGAGCATTTTGACTCCTTCCTCGGCGCACCCGTAATGCTCAGGCTTATTCGTCCCGATGAGTCCGGAGAACGCGACTTTAAAGGAACGCTTATTTTTCACGATAAGGATAATGCCACGATCAAGCTTTCAAACGGAGATGAAAAAACAGTAAGAAAAAAAGATACCGTGTACATAAAGCTTGATGATTTTAATATATAAAAAGGAGAAAACCGTAAATGAAGAAAAAAACACCAAAAATCCCGGATAATAAAAACCCCGAACTGTTTGAGGCTCTGACTCTTATAGAAAAGGAAAGGGGTATACCGGTAGACTTTATGATCGCTCAGATACAAAAGGCTATAGTTACCGCATGCAAAAATACCTATAACGGCAACGACGACGTAACCATTACAATGGAGCCGAATACGGGTAAGTTCGAGGTCTTTCTCAATAAAACCGTTGTTACTGAGGTAGAGAACCCCGACTGCGAGATCGCTGAGTCGGTCGCAAGAGAAATAGATCCTTATACCGAGCTTGGAGCAAAGGTCGGTATAAAGCTGGATCCTAAGGACTTCGGCAGAATTGCCGTTCAGACCGCAAGAAACATTATCAGACAGGGTATCCGCGACGGCGAAAAGGGACAGGCTCTTGCAGAGTTCCAGAGCAAGCTTAAGGAGATCGTTACCGCCAGAGTAGAACAGGTCGACGACAGAACAGGAAGTGTGACCCTGAGACTGGGTAAGGCTATAGCGATCCTTCCTAAATCCGAACAGGTAAACGGAGAGGTAATAAGTGAAGGCGACCTTATAAAAGTATATGTAGTAGATGTAAAATCTACAGAGAAGGGTCCCAGAGCGCTTATTTCGAGAACTCACCCCGACCTTGTAAAGAGATTGTTCGAGTCCGAGGTGCCCGAGATATACGACGGTACGGTAGAGATACGCTCTATATCCAGAGAGGCAGGCTCCAGAACGAAAATAGCCGTATACAGCAAGGATGAAAATGTTGACGCTGTGGGTGCGTGCATAGGACCAAAGGGTCAGAGAGTCGGAACCATAGTCGATGAGCTTGGCGGAGAAAAGATAGATATAGTTGAGTACAGCGAGGATCCGGTAAAGCTTATTACCGCCGCACTGTCGCCTGCCGAGGTGCTGAAGGTAGAGCCTGACCCATCCGGTGAAAAAATATGCAAGGCTACCGTTCCCGACAGCCAGCTGTCCCTTGCTATAGGAAATAAGGGACAGAATGTCCGCCTTGCGGCAAAGCTTACGGGCTGGAAGATAGACATACGCCCCGAAAGCGGCTTCTACGGTGAGGACGAAGAGGAAGAAGAGGAAGAAGCTGTAGAAACTATCGAGACTGCTGATGCCGAGAATGATGCTATAGATGCTGTTGAGACAGACGAAGTTGCAGACGTGACTACAGAGACTGCCGATACGGAGTCTGACGGTGAAGAGTCCTCTGATGAGGGCAGCGGGGACGAGGTATGAAGCAGAAAAAAATACCTATGCGAAAATGTGTGGGCTGCGGCGAGATGTTTCCCAAGAAGGAGCTGATACGTGTAGTAAAGGCTCCCGATATTAAGGACAGCGAGGGTAACATCACCGGAAGCGGAGACATAACCGTGGACAAAACGGGCAAAAAAGCAGGACGGGGCGCATATATCTGTAATAATAAGGACTGCCTGAGGGCAGCAAAAAAGGCAAGACGGTTAGAACGTGCTTTTTCCTGTAAAATACCCGAGGAAATATATATCGCTATGGAAAACGAGCTTGACTGACCATTAATAACCGGTCGAAGGAGGACTTGGCGTGAATGAAAAAATTCTGTCATATCTCGGGATATGCAGACGTGCAGGACGCCTGACGCTCGGCTTTGACGCGTGCGTTGATGCCGTAGAAAGAAAAAAATCAAGGCTTGTGCTGCTCAGTAACGATATTTCTCCGCGTACTCAGAGAAATATCATACGAGAGGCGGAAAAAAACAAGGTTCGCGTTCTTGTGACCGACTTCGATATGGAGCAGATAGGTATGGCTGTCGGCAAAAAAACGGGAGTCATTTCCGTAAACGACGACGGTTTCGCAAAAAAATTGACAGAGCTTGCAGAGTGATCAAGACAGGAGAGATGTGTATATGATAAAAGTCAGACTTAGTGAAGCAGCAAAGGATATGGGAGTATCCAACAAAGAGGTTTCCGATGTACTTAAGGAGCATTTAGGCTCGACAAAAAAACCTGCCGGAATACTTACCGAGGAAGAGCTGAATGTAATATTCGAGCATTTTACTCAAAAGAACGCAGTTGACAGCTTTGATAAGTATTTTGCTACGGCAAACGATGTAAAGAAGGAAGAGCCGAAGGAGCAGCCGCAGAAAAAGACCGAGGCTCCCCGTGTATCCGATAACGAGCAAAAGCCCGACAGACAGGACAAACGCGAAAAGAGCGCAAAACAGGATAAAGCAAAGCCCGAAACAAAGACGGACAAAAAACCGAAACACAGCGATAAAGCCGAAAGACCCGTGAAGCCTCTGCGTCAGCCCGCCAAGGGAGAGTCCACCGTAGTTATAGAGCAGGAATCGACCTCCGGCAGCCGTGGCGGCAGGGTAATAAATACAAGACAGTCTCACGTTGATGCGGAGCGCTACAACGAAAAGTACGACCGCCTTGCAAATGAAAAAATGAGAAACAAGAACGACAACACCGTTCAGAAGCAAAAAATAAATCAGCGCTCACAGCAGCGCGGAAAGCCTCGTAATTCCCGAAAAGAGACCGAGCAGGAAAGACTTCGCCGTATTGAAAAGAACAGAAAGGCAAAGCCCATTACCGTACAGATACCTGATGAAATAACCGTAGGAGAGCTTGCGCTGCGACTAAAGGCTACTGCTGCCGAGGTTATAATGAAGCTTATGGGTCTGGGTGTAATGGCTACGGTGAATGACACTATAGACTTTGATACCGCGTCTCTTGCGGCGATGGAATTTCACGCAAAGGTCGAGAAAGAGGTTATCGAAACCATAGAGGAAAAGATAATCGACGACAGCGATGATGATGATGAAAACCTTGTACCGAGAGCGCCTGTTGTAGTAGTAATGGGTCACGTTGACCACGGAAAGACATCTCTTCTTGACGCAATACGTCACGCTCATGTTACCTCTACCGAGGCAGGCGGAATAACTCAGCATATAGGTGCATACAGAGTAAAAATAAACGACCGCGATATTACCTTCCTTGATACTCCCGGACACGAGGCGTTTACAACTATGCGTGCAAGAGGCGCACAGATAACCGATATCGCTATCCTTGTAGTAGCTGCCGATGACGGTATTATGCCCCAGACAGTAGAGGCTATAAACCACGCAAAGGCTGCCGGTGTGTCTATAATCGTAGCAGTAAACAAGATAGACAAGCCCGGCGCAAACGTGGATCAGGTAAAGCAGCAGCTTACCGAGTACGATATAGTACCCGAAGAGTGGGGCGGCGATACACCCGTTATGCCTGTTTCAGCCCATACAAAAGAGGGTCTTGACGAGCTGCTGGAGATGGTGCTGCTTGTTGCCGATATGAAGGAGCTGAAGGCTAACCCCGACAGAGCCGCAAAGGGCAGCGTAATAGAGGCACGACTTGACAAGGGCAGAGGTCCTATAGCAACCGTGCTTGTACAGAACGGCACTCTGAACGTAGGCGACATAATAGTAGCCGGTACATGCGTCGGCAGAGTAAGGGCAATGACAAACGAAAAGGGCGCAAGAGTAAAGAACGCAGGTCCGTCCGTTCCCGTAGAGATAACAGGACTTGATGATGTACCGACAGGCGGCGATATATTCAACGCAGTATCGGACGAGCGCCTTGCGCGTGAGCTGGTCGAGCAGAGAAAGACCAAGGAGAAGGAAGAACGCTTCAGCAGCCAGACAAAGGTTACACTTGACAACCTGTTTGACCGTATGAAGCTTGATGATATGAAGGAGCTGAAGATAATAGTAAAGGCTGACGTACAAGGCTCCGTTGAAGCAGTCAGACAAAACCTTGAAAAGCTGACTAATGACGAGATAAGGGTCAACGTTATACACAGCGGCGTCGGCGCGATAAGAGAGTCCGACGTAATGCTTGCGAACGCGTCAAACGCTATAATAGTAGGCTTTAACGTACGTCCTGACTCCGTTGCAGAGGAAAATGCAAAGCGCGACGGCGTAGATATGCGTCTGTACAGAGTTATCTATGAGTGCATAGAGGAGATACAGTCTGCTATGAAGGGTATGCTTGCTCCTAAGTTCAGAGAAAACCAGCTTGGACGAGTAGAGGTAAGACAGACCTACAAGATAACCGGCGTCGGTATGGTATCCGGTTCCTATGTTCTCAGCGGCAAGGTAGTTCGCGGTGCACAGACCCGTGTTGTACGCGACGGAATAATAATAGCCGATGACAAGATAGCGTCCCTGCAAAGATTCAAGGACTCCGTAAAAGAGGTTGCCGCAGGCTTTGAGTGCGGTATCACCCTCGAAAAATTCAGCGACATCAAAGAAGGCGACATCTTCGAGATCTACGAAATGGAACAAATAATAGAATAGCAGCGTGACGCTGCACCCAATTCGCGCACTGTGGTTTTCGTTACCGCCTACCTTATTGCCACGCGTACGGGCTTAGTTTATTATGCCTCTCCATCCGCGTCACGGCGCATATAGCGCCGCTTAGCGCTGCTGCGGAGTAAAGGCGAATTATATTTCTCTGTTCTAATTTATAAATCCGAAAAACAGAATAACAAACAAATAACATAACAAATAACAAAAGCGCATTACTGTAATTGATACGGTAATGCGTTTTTTTAGTGTGTAATATGCATTTATAAATATGGATACAATAAAACAGCAAAGACTCGGTACACAAAACAGAATAAACAAACACACTCGCCTCAACTCCAAACCAGCACGAGCGGCGCGTAAGCGCTGTGATGCGGACAGAGAGGGACAATAAAACAAACCTGTACGCGTGCCAAAAAGTAGACGGCGCTAAAAACTACAGTGCGCGAATTGACAGCGCAGGCACTGCGCCGCGTGCCAAGAAGGTTGGCGGTAAAATCGACCTGAGTGCGCGAATTGACAGCGGAGGCACTCCGCCGCGATCCGGGTGCAGCGTTGCACTGCTTCTTACAAGGTTGTAATAAATTATTTATAATTAATTATTGACAAATCGCGATTATGATGGTAAATTAATATATAGATTAGCACTCAGTTAACGAGAGTGCTAACAAGAGAGGTGGCTGATATGGAACCGACTCAAAGGAAAATGAAGGTCCTTGAAGCACTGGTCGAACTGTATATCCGCACAGGAGAACCTGTAGGCTCAAAAAACCTGTGTGACACACTTGATTTCAGCGTATCGTCAGCAACCATCAGGAACGATATGGCAGAGCTTTCCTCTCTCGGACTTTTGGAGCAGCCTCATACTTCGTCGGGTAGGATACCTACGGAGCTTGGCTATAGGGTGTATGTTGATACACTGATGAAGCCCATACCTCTGACAAAGTCCGAGCAGTCATTGATTTTTGACAGACTGTATTTGTCCACTGACGCTCCCGAACACCTCTTGGGTTCTTCGGCAGAGCTGCTTTCCCGGATAACGGGCTGTGCCGTAGTGGCGGCGTCCCCTCCGGGAGAATCTGCACTGATAAAGAATATCCGCTTTGTACAGACGGGCGGTTATACTGCGATGGTGGTACTTATCACATCGACAGGCTCCGTAAAGACAAAGCTGTTCCGGTGCGACTTCGAACTGAACGATGAGCTTATAGAGATGTTTGACAACGTTATGAACGAAAAAATGCGCGGAATGCCCGTTACCGGAGTTACTCCGGCATTTATGCAGAATATGGCGGTGTCTCTGGGCGAAATATCAATGATGATGCCAAACGTGCTTATGGCTATTCACGATGCAGCCAAACAAGCGGCTACGACTGACGTGGCAATAAAAGGACATTCAAATCTGTTTGTAATGCCGGAGCTTGCATCTGCTGACGGCAAAAAAGTTATGGAGCTGCTCGGAACTTCATCAGAGCTTTCAAAGCTCCTGAAAACCTCGGATACCAAGGCAAGCATACTTATAGGAAGCGAGATAAATAATCCTGCATTGTCTTCTCTGAGCATTATAGTTACGCATTATACTGCGTCTGCTCAATGTATCGGCGCTATGGCACTGATAGGCCCCGTAAGGATGAACTACCCCAAGGTTATCTCAACACTCGAATATGTTACAGGTACAGTAGGAACACTGCTCGGCGATCTGCTCGACAGTAAGGAACTGTGAAGAAATAAAAAGTTATTGATGAACAGTTCCTGAATGATTCCTGAACTAATGAAAGGAGAGAAAAAGTCTTGGCAAAGAGAAAGAACAAGACGGATACGAAATCCGCTGTGAAATCCGAAGAAACAGCTTCTGCTGAAAAAACGGATGAAGGAATTTCAAAAGAAAACGAAAATGAAGAACTGAAAAAGCTTCAGGAGGAGCTTGCTGCTCAGAAGGATCAGTTTATCCGTACTCTTGCGGAGTATGATAATTTCCGCAAGCGCACCGAAAAAGAAAAGCTGATGACCTATGATAACGCGGTTGCGGCTACGGTAGAGGCGTTTTTGCCCGTAGTTGACAACTTTGCCCTTGCTCTTGCAAGCGACGCAGATGTGTCGGACGAGTTCAGAAAGGGTCTGGAAATGATACAAAAGCAGTTTGATATGGCTTTTGAAAAGCTCAACGTGGTCACCTTCGGTGAACGCGGAGAGGAGTTCGACCCCGAGCTTCACAATGCAATAGCAAGAACGCACGACGAGGAGCTGCCGGAGGATCATATAACAATGGTCTACCAGAAGGGCTTCAAGATAGGCGACAAGATAATTCGCCATGCAGTAGTGCAGATATCTGAATAAGCTGTAGGGCGCAGCACGGTAAAAAAGGCGAAAGCCTCTAAATATATAAAACAAATCAACAAATCGGAGGATGATTATTATGTCAAAAACAATCGGTATTGACCTTGGTACAACAAACTCCTGCGTAGCCGTTATAGAAGGCGGCGAGCCTGTAGTTATAGCAAACGCAGAAGGCTCCAGAACTACCCCTTCGGTAGTGGCATTCGCTAAAAACGGCGAAAGACTCGTAGGACAGGTAGCAAAGCGTCAGGCAGTTTCTAACCCTGACCACACTATAACATCAATAAAGAGAGAGATGGGTACCTCTTATAAAGTAAAGATAAACGATAAGTCCTTTACTCCTCAGGAGATCTCCGCAATGATACTCGGCAAGCTGAAAAAGGATGCAGAGTCCTACCTCGGCGAGAAGGTTACCGACGCTGTTATAACAGTTCCGGCATACTTTACCGACTCACAGCGTCAGGCAACCAAGGACGCAGGTAAAATAGCAGGTCTTAATGTAAAGCGTATAATCAACGAGCCTACGGCTGCTGCTCTGTCATACGGCGTAGACAAGGAAAACGACCAGAAGGTTATGGTATATGACCTGGGCGGCGGTACATTCGACGTATCTATCATAGAGATGGGCGACGGCGTACAGGAGGTTCTCGCAACAGCAGGTAACAACCACCTGGGCGGCGACGACTTTGACCAGAAGATAATAGACTGGCTCGTAACAAGCTTCAAGAATGATCAGGGCGTAGACCTCTCTTCTGACAAGACAGCCATGCAGCGTCTGAAGGACGAGGCAGAAAAGGCAAAGATAGAGCTTTCCGGTATTACTACCGCAGAGATAAATATCCCCTTCATCACAGCAGACGCTACAGGTCCTAAGCACCTTGACTATACTCTGACAAGAGCAAAGTTCAACGAGCTTACCTCTGACCTTGTAGAAAAGACAATGGGACCCGTTCGTCAGGCTCTGAAGGACTCCGGTCTTGAGATAAGCGAGATAGACAAGGTTCTTATGGTAGGCGGTTCCTCCAGAATACCTGCTGTACAGGACGCTGTAAAGGGACTTATAGGCAAGGATCCGTTCAAGGGCATCAACCCCGATGAGTGTGTTGCTATCGGCGCAGCTATCCAGGCAGGCGTTCTCGGCGGCGACGTACAGGGACTGCTTCTGCTTGACGTAACTCCTCTGTCACTGGGCGTTGAGACACAGGGCGGCGTTATGACAAAGATCATAGAGAGAAACACCACTATCCCGACAAAGAAGAGCCAGATATTCTCTACGGCTGCCGACAACCAGACACAGGTAGAGGTAAACGTGCTTCAGGGTGAGCGTGAGTTTGCAAGAGACAACAAGCAGCTCGGACTCTTTAAGCTTGACGGTATTCTTCCGGCAATG
>JAHKXX010000161.1 GCA_020627425.1 bacterium | reverse complement strand
TACTTATCAGATTTGGTATACCCGCTCTTCTCATAGTTTTGCTCTGTACTACATACTTTATATTGAAGCGTATTAAAAAGAATGATTATGCTACTCCTATGGCATTTTTATTGATCGCGCTGAATTGTGTAATAGCTCATCATTTATTGGATTTTTCATATAATATTTTATTGCTTATTCTTTTGTCTGACCTTACACTATATGACAAACCTGAGTTGCTGCCGATGAGAAAGCTGATGGTGTTTGACGGGATAAGTCGGAAAAGTAAAAACAGAAACAAAAAAATTTAGACAACGGAGGTTTTTATAATGAATAACTTTACAGAGATCAAGATCGAAACAGTTAACGAAAGCTTTTTTAATAAGATCGGCAAGCAGTGGATGTTGGTTACTGCCGGAAACAAAGAGAGCTTTAACACTATGACTGCAAGCTGGGGCGGTATAGGTGTTTTGTGGAATATGAACACCGCGTTCAGCTTTATCAGACATAGCAGGTATACGCTTGAATTTCTTGATAAGAACGACTACTATACGCTGTCCTTTTTCGGCGGCAAATATATGAAGGAGCTTACCTTCTGCGGCAGAAATTCGGGTCGTGATACCGATAAGATCAAGGAAACGGGTTTCACTCCGGTATTCCCCGACAGCCCATACGATACAGTTACATTTGATGAAGCCGAGCTTGTTCTCGTTTGCAGAAAGCTATATAAGCAAGCAATGACCGGTGAATGCTTTGTTGACAAATCTCTGATAAGTAATAATTATTCCGATAATGATTGGCACGAGGTATTTGTCGGAGAAATAGTCAAAGCATATAAAAAGATATGAGAAATGTGTTGATAACAGGATCTTCGCGCGGTATTGGAGCAGCATGCGCCCGATTGTTTGCAGAAAGCGGCGACAGGGTATTTATAAACTATAATAATTCCCAAAAGAGTGCAGAGCTTTTAAGGAACAGCCTGATAGAACACGGAGCACAGGCGGTTACGATAAAGTGTGATGTCTCTGATCCCAATCAGGTAAAAAGAATGTTTAATGAGATCGGGCTTATTTGTGAAGGTATTGACGTACTTGTTAACAATGCGGGAATAGCCCAGACAAAGCTGTTTACAGAAATCACTGACGAAGACTGGCAAAGGATGATCTCAACAAATCTAAGCTCAGCTTTTTATTGCTGCAGAGCAGCAATTCCCTATATGATAAGAAAAAAGTTTGGCAGAATAATAAATATCTCATCAATGTGGGGACAGGTCGGCGGCTCGTGCGAGGTACATTATTCTGCGGCAAAGGCAGGAATCATCGGACTGACAAAGGCTCTGGCAATGGAAGAGGGGCTAAGCGGAATTACAGTTAACTGCGTAGCTCCGGGGGTAATAAAAACTGATATGACAGGAAATCTGAGTGATGAAGATCTTGAAAGCTTAAGACAGGAAACTCCGACAGGCACAATAGGTATACCCGAGGATATTTCAAAAGCCGTGTTTTTTTTGGCTAAGGACGAGTCTGCATTTATTAATGGGCAGGTGCTTGGTGTGAACGGGGGCTTTGTAGTTTAGCATACAATTTAAACCGTGTGTATTAAATAAAAAGCCGAGGCTGTAGCATTAC
>JAHKXX010000160.1 GCA_020627425.1 bacterium | reverse complement strand
TCGGGTGCGCAGGCACTGCGCCGCGTGCCAAAAAGGTAGGCGGTAACACCGACTAAAGTGCGCGAATCGGGTGCGCAGGCACTGCGCCGCGTGCCAACAAAGTCGGTGGGTAATACTGACTCGAGTGCGCGGATTTGGGTGCAGCGTCACGCTGCCGCGAATCGACTGCCCGGGCACCGGGCTAGCGGATGCGGGAGCCGGGGGTGATGTTGTCGACGAAGATTACTTTTACAGAGTCGCCGTCATCAGCAGCAAGGATCATTCCGTTGCTTTCAACACCGCAAAGAACGGCAGGCTTTAGATTTGATACAAGTATTACGCTTTTTCCGATAAGATCATCGGGAGTGTAGTATTTTGCTATACCGCTGGCTACAGTGCGCTCGCCGTCGCCGTCGTCAAGGGTAAGCTTTAACAGCTTTTTCGCTTTCTTTATCGGCTCACAGGCTGTTATTTTCGCTACTCTCAGTTCTACCTTTGCAAAGTCCTCTATGCCGATAAGAGCAACATTTTCGGGAGCTTCCTTTTTTGATTCCTTCTTATCAGCCTGTGCAGGCTTATTATTGCCGATTATCTTGTTTAGCTCTTCTATCTCTTTGTTAACGTCTATTCGGGGGAATATTATCTCACCCTTGTGAACAGTAACATTCTGAGGAAGAACACCGAATTTGTCCGTGTTATCATATAGCACACTGTCTCCCTCGGCGCCTATCTGCTTCCATATCTTCGGCATATCGGTGGGCATAAATGCAGATAACAGCACACTTACTATTCTTATGGTTTCGAGCAGATTATAAAGGACTGCCGCCAGACGGGATCTGTTTGCTTCATCCTTTGCGAGTACCCACGGCTTTGTTTCATCTATATATTTGTTGGCACGGGATACTACCCTGAATATCTCTGCAAGCGCAAGATTCAGCTGTGTTTCGTCTACCAGCTTGTCTACCTTTTCAGACAGGGCTGTTGCTTCAGCTATAAGTTCGTCGTCAAACTCGCCGGACTGCTTTTCCTCGGGCAGAGTTGAGTCAAAATACTTCTCTGCCATCGCAACGGTTCTGGAAACAAGGTTTCCGAGATCGTTTGCAAGGTCTGTATTAATGCGGTTTATCATAATCTCGTTGGAGAAGGATACATCGCCGCCGAGAGCCATCTCGCGCATAATATGATAACGAATTGCATCCGCACCGTAACGCTCGCCGAGTATGAACGGGTCTACAACATTGCCGAGAGACTTGCTCATCTTTTCTCCGTTAAAGGTTATCCAACCGTGAACGGCAAGATGCTTCGGCAAGGGCAGGTCGAGAGCCATAAGCATAGCAGGCCAGATAATAGCGTGAAAACGCATAATATCCTTGGCTACCATATGAACATCCGCAGGCCAGAATTTGCTGAAATCATCATAATGCCCGTTGTCATAGCCGAGGGCGGTTATATAGTTAGACAGTGCGTCTATCCAAACATATACAACGTGGTCGGTATCAAATGTAACGGGGATACCCCATTTAAAGCTTGTTCGAGAAACACACAGATCCTCGAGTCCTGTTTTTATAAAGTTATTTACAAGCTCCTGCGCACGGTACTTCGGGCGCAGATAGTCCGTCTCAAGCAGCAGCTTTTCTATTCTGTCCGCAAAGGGCGACATTTTAAAGAAGTATGCCTCCTCCTTTGCCTCTGTAACGGGGCGGTGACACTCGGGGCAGCAGCCTTTTTCGTCAAGCTGTGATTCAGTCCAGAAGCTTTCACAGGGAGTGCAGTATTTGCCCTTGTACTCGCCCTTATAGATATAGCCCTTATCATAAAGAGCTTTAAATATTTTCTGTACAGATTCTATGTGATAATCGTCGGTTGTACGGATATACCTGTCGTAGGATATATTCATAAAGCTCCAGAGCTTTTTAAACACATCTACCTTTTCATCAACATATTGCTTCGGGGTAACACCCGATTCTGCTGCCTTCTGTTCAATTTTCTGACCGTGCTCGTCAGTACCCGTAAGGAACATAACATCGCACCCCTGCATCCTCTTATATCTTGCGATAGAGTCGCAGGCTGTAGTAGTGTAGCAATGCCCTATATGAGGATTACCTGACGGGTAGTATATAGGCGTTGTAATATAATATTTTTCACCGTTATGTTTTTGCATAAGATTACCTCCGTTTTTTTATCTTACGATAAGGTTATTATAACATAAATCTTCCCCATATACAATCACACCCACCCGATTATTTTGCCGCCGGCGCAGTGCCTGCGCTGTCAACACGCGCACTGTAGTTGGTTGTGTCCTCTACTTAATGGCACGCGTACAGGGCTGGTCTTATTCTACCTCTTTTTCCGCGTCACGGCGCATAAGGCGCCGCTTAGCGCTATTTAGGAGTGGTAACAAGTATACTTATCTACTCTACTCATTGTCTCCAAAAAACAGTGCAGCAAGTATGACGTGTGTTTG
>JAHKXX010000159.1 GCA_020627425.1 bacterium | reverse complement strand
TAAAGGGTATGATAGGCAAGGGCGCAAGAAATCAGGAAGTAATAGACTCTATAGTAAAAAACAAGGCTGTCTACTTTGCCGCCATAGGCGGTGCGGCTGCACTTATATCACAAAGTATACTAAAGTCCGAGCTTCTTGCTTATGAGGATCTGGGTACAGAGGCTATATACCGCTTCACCGTAAAGGATTTTCCTGCAATAGTCGCTATAGACTCGTACGGAGAAAGAATACCTACACTTATTCCGCACTAAGGTGTATAAAGGGCGGCAAAGAAACCATTAGGATATCAGTTCTATATTATTTTATTAAATCATTTTTCGATAAAAATGAACAGGACAAAAAACTGCAAGGGCAAACGCTCTTGCAGTTTTTATCTTTATCTGATTATTTTACAGAACTATACTTATCACGCTGCTCTACGGCCAAAGCGTCGCACCTCTCGTTCTCGGGGTGACCTGCGTGACCCTTTACCCACACTATCTTCACTTCGTGTTTATCAAGCAGTGACAGCAGCTCTTCCCATAGTTCGGGGTTTTTGGCTTTTGTTTTGTCGGACTTTACCCATCCGCGCTTCTGCCAGCCCTTTGCCCAGCCCTTGGTTATAGAGTCGCATACATATTTTGAGTCGCTCGTAACGGTCACTTCACACGGCTCCTTCAGGGCTTTTAGTCCTTCTATGACGGCTATCAGCTCCATACGGTTGTTGGTGGTGCTGCGCTCGCCGCCGCTCAGCTCCTTTTCCCTGTCGCCGTAGCGCAGTATCGTTCCCCAGCCGCCGGGACCGGGGTTGCCGCTGCACGCGCCGTCCGTAAAAATATCAACGTGTTTCATAATTGCTCCCAAATCACAGCTCGGAACAGAATTTTACTGTCTTGCCCTCAAGTATAAGGTTTGTCGTTCTTACCGCGCACATCTTGCCGCACATAGAGCAGGTGTGTCTTTCGGCAACTGGTATAGAGTCATAGTACGCCCTTGCCTTTTCAGGGTCGAACGCGTATTTGAACATTTCCTCCCAGTCAAGCTTGTGACGGGCGTCAGCCATCTTGTTGTCTATATCCCTTGCCCCCGGTATACCGTTTGCGATATCGGCTGCGTGTGCCGCTATCTTGGAGGCTATAATACCTTCCTTTACGTCGTTTACATCGGGCAGGCGCAGGTGCTCTGCCGGGGTAACATAGCACAAAAAGTCCGCACCCGAGGAGGCTGCGATAGCTCCGCCGATAGCCGAGGTTATATGGTCATATCCCGGGAAAATATCGGTAACTATCGGTCCCAGCACGTAGAACGGCGCTCCGTGGCAGAGGCGCTTTTGCAGCTTCATATTTGCTGCTATCTCGTTTAGCGCCATATGACCGGGACCCTCTACCATAACCTGTACGTCGCGCTCCCACGCGCGTTTTGTCAGGTTGCCAAGCTCTACAAGCTCTGTTATCTGTCCTGCGTCCGAGCTGTCGTCAATGCAGCCGGGTCTCAGCGCATCGCCAAGGCTGATTGTGACATCATACTCGCGCAGAATATCAAGCACCTTGTCATAATGCTCATAAAAGGGGTTTTCGTTGCCTGTCATCTCCATCCACGCAAACAGCAGAGAGCCGCCGCGCGAAACTATGTTCATTCTTCTTTTGTCACGCTTTAATGCTTCTACTGCGCGTTTGTTAATTCCTGCGTGAATAGTCATAAAGTCCACGCCCTGCTTTGCATGAGCCTCTACTACCCTCAGAAAATCCTCTGCTTTTATCTCGAGCAGATCCTTCTCAAGGTAGCCTATAGCGTCATACATCGGCACGGTACCTATCATAGCCGGAGAATAGTCTAAAAGCTTCTGGCGGAACATATTGGTTTTGCCATAGTTACTAAGATCCATAATGGCCTCTGCACCCATAGACACAGCCATTTTTACCTTTTCCATCTCGCGATCATAGTCAACGCTGTCTCCCGAGATACCGAGATTTACATT
>JAHKXX010000158.1 GCA_020627425.1 bacterium | reverse complement strand
TCTGCGGAGCGCGACCAGAGACTCTGTCTCTGGACTCTGCCGCCTTTGAAAAGGCGGGCGAAACTTTTGTGTTTTCTTAAGTTGACGCCATTGCCCTAAAGGAGAGGCTCGATAAAGCCTCCACTTTAGGGGAGGGGGACCGCTCGCCAACGGCGAGTGGTGGAGGGGTCTGAGGAGAGAAACACACTTGCCCTCACTCCAAAGCAGCGTCAAGTGCCGCCCTGTGCGGCACGGCGCGGACAGCACCGTACAATAAATCAAATTCGTACGCGTGCCAAAAAAGTAGGCGGTAACACCAAGTTGAGTGCGCGAATTGACAGTGCAGGCACTGCACCGCCCTGTGCGGCACGGCGCGGAATGAGAGGGACTATAAACCAAGCTTGTACGCGTGCCAAGAAAGTAGGCGGTAACACTAACTACAGTGCGCAAATTGACAGCGCAGGCACTGCGCCGGTTAGTGTTTCCATTGAAGAAGATAAAAAGCTGTGCTAAAATTATAGTTGGTGATATACATGAAAAATAAGAAAAAATCTGTCATATTCAGAAAGCTGCTAAAAGAACCGAGGCTATATATAATTATGCTTTTGCCGCTGTCGCTTATTATCAGGCTGTGCGCAGAGTATATACATGGTGTTGCAGATGCATATTCATTTACCGTCTACAGGTTTATTTCAAGGCTGTTTAATAACATCAATTCAGTACTTCCTTTTTCTCTCGGAGAGCTGCTCGTAGTTTTGTTTCCGGCAGCGGCAGTTTTTTTCCTTGTGTACGGCATAGCTGCTTTTATAAAGCGCAGGGGAAAAAGGCTGAAAACAATGTTTAATTCTTTTATAAATATTCTGTGTGTTGTCAGCACGGGTCTTTTTCTCTTTATGACTAACTGTGGAATAAACTACTATAGGTCGGATTTTTCAGAGCTTAGCGGTCTTGAGGTGAAAGAGACTTCTTCCGAAAAGCTGAAGGAAGTATGCATATATCTTGCTGACAGCGCAGCAAAGGAAAGACAGATAGTAAAGGAGAATGATGAAAAGGTTTTTATCTCGGATGAACAGCTCTTCGGGCGCTGTGCCGAGGCTGTAAACTCACTTGATGAAAGCTACAGCTTTATCGGCATCGGCTATAAAGCCCCGAAGGGTGTGGTGCTGTCGGAGCTTATGAGCGAATGTATGATAGAGGGGATATATTTTCCATATACCTTTGAAGCAAATGTAAATACTCATATTACCGCGCTCGAGCTGCCCTTTGTTGCGTGTCACGAGTCATCACATATACACGGATTTATGTCGGAGGAGGACGCGAATTTTATTGCTTTTCTTGCCTGCAAGGAAAGTGACTGTCACGATCTGCGATACTCGGGCTATATGATGTCGCTCATTTATGCCACCAATGCCCTGTACAGTGCGGACAAAGAAGGTTTTGACGAAGTATACACCCACTATACAGAGGGAATGAAGAGGGATATTGAATACTACAACAAATACTGGGATAAATATATAACTCCTGTATCGGAGGCGGCGGCTGCGCTGAATGACAGCTATCTGAAATCCAATTCAAAGACCGACGGAATAAAAAGTTATGGAAAAATGGTAGACCTCGTTATTGCATACTACGAAGCAAACGGCAAATAATCAATTACTTTTTTCATAAACTGCTGTCATAAGGTACGAAAAGCATTATTTCCTGCCCAAAAAATTCAAAAACTTCTAAAAACCATCTGTACAAATATAAAAAAATTGTGTATAATAAACGATGATAGTATTTTTTTTAGTATTAGATACCTTTGACAAGCTTCGGAATCTTTAATTGATCGCTTTCCGTGGCTGCCGGGGTCTTATCAATCATTTTTGGTGCAAGGAGTGTTACTATGAAAAAAATGCTAATCGCCGACAAAACCGAAATGAATAAATCAATACTGTTCGAGCTGTTTGACGGACAGTATGAAATTTTACAGCTTACCAACAGTGAAGCCGCATTCAACGCGATGCTGAAATACAGAGACGAAACGTCTATTATTCTGATAAATGAAAGTATCGCGAAAAATATAAACAAAGACAAGGCTCAGACTCTGATAGATATGAAGGTCTTTGACAAAACTCCTGTAATAATAATCCTGAACGAAAGCTATAAAAATGTTCGTTTGCAGTCGGATATAAGGCTGCCTTACAGTGATGTCGTTGCGTCTCCGGTAAATCCCTATATTATCCGCAGAAGAATAGCAAATCTGGTTGAGCTCTTCTCACATAAAAACGAGCTTGAAAACCTTGTTGAGGAACAGACTAAAAAAATAGTAGCCCAGAACAAGGCACTACAGATACAGCAGAAAAAAATCAATACAATCAATAACGATATGCTCGATACACTCAGTACCGTTATCGAATACAGGGATGTTGAGTCGGGTAAGCATATACACAGAATAAGAAAGTTTACCGAGGCACTGCTGCGCGTATTCAGTGAAAAGTATCCCAAGTATGATCTGACAGAGGAAAAGATAGAGCTTATAACCTCTGCGTCGTCGCTTCATGATATAGGAAAGATCGCAATTCCGGATTCAATACTTCTCAGCCCCAGAAGACTTACATACGATGAGTTCAAGATAATGAAGCAGCACACGGTAAAGGGCTGTGAGATACTGGAACAGCTTGATTCGGTCGAGAAAAACGAATACTATTCCTATTGCTATGACATATGCCGCTATCATCACGAAAAATGGGACGGCATGGGGTATCCGGAAGGTCTTGTCGGGGATCAGATACCTTTCTGGGCACAGGTGGTTTCTCTTGCGGACTGCTATGACGCATTGACCAGCGAACGTCCGTATAAGGCTGCATATTCTCACGAAAAAGCAGTAGAGATGATCCGCAGCGGCGCTTGCGGAGCCTTCTCGGATGAAATGATGGAATGCTTTGGCTATGTTTTGCCGGAGTTCAAAAAGCTTGCAAAGGAATACGCCGATGTAACTCATGTTGACCACGGAGTGTCGGAAAAGAAGAATACACGTTATGACGACTCTGACGAGGATCATTCCAAGGATATTTATAATAAAATGGACAGGGATGATCTTATAAACACAATAGAGCATCAAAAACAGCTAATGGAGAAAACACACAAGCGCGACTGCAAGATCCTCTATGATGATGCTGATATTGTATTTGAATTTGATATACTGCGCGGTACCTGTCACGAGAGAAAGGGAGATGTTTTGTCACTGCTCGGCTATGCTCCGAAAAACTATGCCGAGGCGATGAACGTCTTTTCCGAGAGCATAACCGAAAACTACAGAAATAAGTTTATCCGTTCCTTCAGGCTGGAAAATATCATAGAACATGCAAAGAAAGGGAAGAAACGTATAACTCTGGAATGTCCTGTAAACATAAACGGACTGGGTGAAAAAATTATGCGGTTTGCCGCTATCCCGATAGTAGAAAACGACAGGGTATCAGAGGTGTTCGCAACTGCTATTTATCTGTCCGATGCCGTTATGCCGGAAGCTCTCAGCGGTCTCTCCGAGGACAGAGATATTATTACGGGTCTGTGGAACTTTGACGGTATGAAAAAGCAGATAGACGATTATCTTGCTTACAGCGGCAAAAAAGGAAAGCATCTGCTTATTATCGTTGATGTAGATAATTTCCGAACGATAAACCGTCAGACGAGCTATCGCTTCGGAAATGATATTCTCCGCGATATCGCCAATGTACTGAAGGGTCTTTCTTCAGACGGCAATATTATCGGTCGGGTCGAGGACGACAACTTTATTGTATTTATAAATGATTGTCCTGACAGCAGTCGGTCGGTTGCCATTGTAGACGAGATATTCCACAGCCTGCACAAGAAATATAATTACGAGGGTAAGGCTTATCCGGAGATCTCTGCCTGTATCGGTGTTGCCACATATCCGGTCAACGGCAGAGACTTTGACGAGCTGTTTGAGAATGCCTCAAAGGCAGTAGATATAGCAAAGATAAACGGAAAGGATATGTATCTTTTCTATAATGAGAATATGAAGGAAACCTGGGAGATAAACGCCTATACTTCATATCCGGAGACACAAAAGGATAACGAGATAGAGCTTGTCGATTTTGAAAAGTACTTTATCCCTGTTATGGACGCCCGCAGCGGCAGGGTCATATCCTATGATATGGTTGAGCTTAGCGAGCTTTACAGTAACAATTATGATGACATTTACGATTCGGTGTATTACGGTACAAATATCACTGCACTGAGTCTGAACAGTCTGAAAAGGCTTATTTCCTCTGTTTATTCAATGCAGCAGCAGACTGAGCTTCCCCGGCTTATGCTGCTTACCGTATTTAACGGACGCGATTACGATACCGTTTTACACGCTCTTGCCGAGATAATCGTACAGTTCCCCATAGATACCGGCGGTATCACGCTTATGGTGTCTCAGGATATGATAGAGAAGATGACGATGAAAGAGCTTGTAGAGCTTTGCTCCGGTATCCGTGCATTGGGCTTTGGTATTGGTCTGTACAATGTCGGCTCAAGCAGCTTCAATGCAAAATGCTTTACCGAAAAGCTTTTTGACAGAGTCGTTTTCTCCGGTTCCTTCCTGAACGGGATCGAAAACGGAATGTATCCTATAGAGCTTATCATCTATTTTATCGGATACTTTACAGAGCTTGGGGTAGAGGTCGTACTGCCGTCAAATACCTCTGAGGATATAATAGATCTGATAAAGATCAAAACTCATCTGTCGTTCTGCGTACATAAGGACGAGGCGATCAGTCTTTCAGACTTTGTTTCAAACATAGATTCTGCCGATGTCATACCGGAGTACCCCGTACTCAGTCACGAGAACACCTCGCTTATACTCAGCGAGCGTATGTATGACGAGATACTCGAGCAGACAAAGTCTTTTATAGCCGAGTGGATACCGAGGCTTGATGTACTGAAGCTGTCAGGCTCGTTCAGAAATATGTACGGCTATGAGCCAAACCTCAATAATTTTGTCAGCAACCTGAACGTAAGCTCGTTTATTCACAACGACGATGTAAGAAAATTTACCGAAAAGCTCAATGCGACAAGGTCAGAGTCAGAGGTATCGGACAGCCTGATCCGCGTTTACAGGAAAAAGGACGACAGCTATGTATGGAACAAGGTAAGCTTTGTATCGGTAAAGAATGCCGCAGGAATACCTGTACGAATTATTGCCGTATTTGTTGACGTATCCGAGGGACGAACGGAAACAGTTGATTCTGTTAGAAAGGACAGGACCGACTATATTACAAATCTGTATAACAAGCAGGCTGTTGAAAACAAGATAAAGAGCTATCTTCTGAATGAAGGTGTTTCGGGCAGCCATGCTATGATAAATGCGGAGATATGCGGTTTTGAGGAGCTTGAGAAGCGTCTTGGCAGCGTCTTTGCAAATGCAATACTCAAAGAGATCGCCCAAAATATACGCGAGCTCTTCCGAGATTCGGATATTATCGGCAGAAGCAGCGGCAGCACCTTTACCATATTCCTCAAGAAGATGAGCAATTATGAAAAGCTGCTGACGAAGGCAAAGCAGATATGTACCTGCATCGACAATACATATCAGTCGGATATGGGAAACATCAGGATTTACGGAAAGGTCGGAATAGGACTTTATCCCTCCGACGGCAGAACGTACAGCGAGCTTTATTCAAATTCACTCAGTGCCTTGTATTTTTCAAAGCATAATCTGAACAGCAGCGTAGTATTTGCTTCCGAAATAAATAACAAAATAAAAAGACTTCACGACTAAAAAAC
>JAHKXX010000016.1 GCA_020627425.1 bacterium | reverse complement strand
TGAGAATAAGTGTATTTGTCTTTTCTGCTTGGTGTATCACACTAAATCGCGTTACTTGCACCTATTCCAAAACTCCCAGAATTATTTTACACTAACGCCTGCGCGGTCGACTCTCTCTTACCGCACAGCGGCAAGTGCGTGCACGGCACGCCGGAGCGTGGCGAGTGCTTGTTACCGCCAACTACGAGTCACCGTCTCAAGTTGAATTTATTGTCCCTCTTTTTCCGCGTCACGGCACTCAGGGTGCCGTACAATAAACCAAATGTGTACGCGTGCCAACAAAGTGGGGGACACAGCCAACTCAAGTGCGCGAATTGACTGCCCGGGCACCGGGCCGCTGGAGGTGAGTTATTTCGTATTTGTAGCCGGTGGTGTCCCAGAAGTCGATGTGGTATCTGTCGCCTTGCTTTGAGAGACGGTTTGCACCCTCCAGACAACAGTCAAGTACACCCTCTGCTTTTTTCGGAGAGGGAATAAACGGGGCGCTATGACCCTTCTTTACTATTTTTATACGCTCAAAAAATTCCTTTATATCGTCGGGGGATATGTACTCGCACCCATAATAGGCAAAGACCTCTATACAACTCCTTATCAGACTGAAGCTTTGCATAAGACTGTAGTCAACAAGCGCATGCGGACTTTTATAGAACAGCTCTGCCTCGGCAAAGTTGATTTTATCAATACTGCCCATAGTAAACCTGTCTCTCCTTATCTGTTTTTGGCTCCAAGCTCTCTGAGCGCGTTCTCGATCATTTCCTTTTTGCCTATAACTCCGGCAAGCACTGTCGAATACAGCCTTTCCGGGTTTTTGTGAAAGCTTCGCTTTACTGCGTTTGCATCTGAAATATCCGGTACAAATATCGTCAACGACATCAGGTCTCTCATACCGTCAGTTATCCTCAGCGTTACGTCATAGCCTCCGCCCTCGGCTTTTCTTATTGAAACAGGATTTTCGCGCTCCCTCTTCAGGTTTTCCTCAAAGTCAGCAAGCGCCGATATCGCCTTCTGACGAACCGACAGAGAAAGACTTGTGTTCAGCTGTCGTGATATAAGCCTGCCGTTGGCAGTTATCTGTACTGTCTCATTCTCGGGATCGGTATACTCCGCGTTGTTATTCTTTACAAGCTCGGAAAGGGCATCGCTTGCTTCAAAATAATTTGCAAGTCCCTTCTCCTGTATAATATCCAGCAGATCCTTTTTGGCAAAGGACCCGTTTATATTGTCAAGCAAAAAACAGATAAGAACCCCTATTTCGCCTCTGCTTCTAAGTCCGCCCGGCTCTATGCCGCCGTCAAATGCGTCAAATTTCATTTATGATCACTCCTTGTCTCTATATGCAGCCACAAACCCGATCCGCTGCTAAAAATATATTAAAACCATTATAATACGGAAATCGGCTTTGGTCAAACAATATCTCCATGCGGCGGAGTGCCTCCGGCGCGTGCTCGCGCTGAGCAATTCGCGCACTCTGATTGATGTTACCACCTACCTATCGGCACGCGTACGAGCGGGGTTT
>JAHKXX010000157.1 GCA_020627425.1 bacterium | reverse complement strand
GAGATGAAGAAGTCAAGGGACTTGATCTTACCGAACACGGACTTTCAAGCTCCTATGCGGATTTTATGCCTGTGCCGCAGGTATTGACCGGAAAGGTAAAGGAACAGGGTTCAGTACCGCCTGAAAAGTCTGTTGAAGTCAACCTTCTTACTCCTCTTGAAAAGAAAACTGACGAAAGCAAACCTAAGCTCACTAACGTCAGCATTGTTACACGTCAGAGCAAATTTACAGAGCTGAACACAGCCCTAACCGATATAGGTATTACTGGAATGACTGTAACTCAGGTACTCGGCTGCGGTACTCAAAAGGGCAACACAGAATACTACAGAGGTGTGCCAGTAGAGATGAACCTTCTGCCGAAGATAAGAATAGATATTGTTGTCAGCAAGATACCTGTAAAGACAGTTGTTGATACAACTGTCAAGGCGTTGTACACCGGACATATCGGAGACGGTAAGATCTTCATCTATGACGTAGAGGACGTTGTAAAGATCAGGACAGGCGAGACAGGCTTTGATGCCCTTCAGGATCACAATTGAATAAAAGCTTGTGACGGTACCTGACTTTTGGGTTACGGAGGGTATCGTTCATATAAACAGGCAGTACCCGTTTGTCACTCCTTGGGTACTGCCTGTATTACTTTGAGACGGTTATGTTATCAAAAAACTGCTTATTCAGCAAAAGAGATAACATATCAATTGTAAACCTACAAGTGCGCGAATTGACAGTGCAGGCACTGCACAACTTGATTATTTGTAAAAAATATAATACAATAGGGTATAAAGAAAAAAACAGGAGGAGGCAAATTGATGCAAAATACTATAATTACTATAGCGAGAATGTATGGCAGCGGGGGTCGGACGATTGGAAAGCTGCTTGCTAAGGAGCTTGGGGTTCCATATTATGACAGAAACCTGATATATCTTGCACACGAAAAAAGCGGCATAGATATAAGTCTTTTTTCGCAGAATGATGAAACGGTGGGTTCGGCAAATATTCCGGACGAGATGGGCAGATACATTTCAAAAAAGAATATTTTTGAACAGCAAAAGCATATCATCCGAACTGTTGCCGATAAGTCGGACTGTGTTATTGTCGGCAGATGTGCAGACCATATACTAAAAAACGGTAAGCATAAGCTGCTTCGCGTTTTTGTACACGCACCTGATGATTTTTGTATAAAGAAAATCAAAAACAAGTTTTCCATAACCGACCGTGAGGCTGAAAAAATGTTCAGACAGATAAACCTTCACCGTGAGGATTACTATAAGTATCACACCGGAGCAGAATGGGACTGTGCGAAAAACTATGACCTCTGTTTTGATACTTCTCTGTATTCTATAGATGACGCGGTAAATGCAATAAAAAATTATAAAGAAATTTTGTGCAATAATCGTTTAGTTAATTGACATTATGCATAATAGAATTTATAATAGTAGTATCCGTTGTCGCAGTAAATTGCGAAAATAATAAAATAAAGGCAGGTAATAAAATTGAATAGTGACGCTATAAGAAACGGTGCAGGCTGCGCTCCACAGCGTTCTCTTCTGCACGCACTCGGTATGACCGACGAGGAAATAAAAAAGCCGTTTATCGGTATTGTCAGCTCCTATAACGAAATAGTCCCCGGACATATGAATATAGATAAAATAGTAAACGCAGTAAAGACAGGTGTTGCACTTGCCGGCGGTAACCCTATAGTATTTCCTGCTATTGCGGTATGCGACGGTATAGCTATGGGACATCAGGGAATGAAGTATTCCCTTGTTACCCGTGATCTGATCGCAGACTCTACGGAATGTATGGCTCTGGCGCATGCTTTTGACGCTCTTGTAATGGTTCCTAACTGTGATAAAAACGTGCCGGGTCTGCTTATGGCTGCGGCAAGACTCAATATTCCGACAATATTTGTCAGTGGCGGTCCTATGCTTGCAGGTCGCGTTGACGGTCACAAGACAAGTCTTTCCAGTATGTTTGAAGCAGTAGGCTCTTATAATTCAGGTAAGATAACAGCCGAAAAGCTTCTTGAGTATGAAAACAAGGCATGTCCGTCTTGTGGCTCGTGCTCAGGTATGTATACCGCAAACTCCATGAACTGTCTGACAGAAGTACTCGGTATGGCTCTTCGCGGAAACGGTACCATACCGGCTGTTTATTCCGAAAGAATACAGCTTGCAAAGCGCACCGGTATGAAGATCATGGAGCTGCTTGAGAAGAATATCAGACCCCGTGATATTATGACAGAGGATGCATTCAGAAATGCACTTACTATGGATATGGCTCTCGGCTGCTCGACAAACAGTATGCTTCATCTGCCGGCTATAGCTCATGAATGCGGTATAGAGCTTAACCTTGACATAGCTAATGACATTAGCTCTAAAACACCGAACCTTTGTCACCTTGCTCCTGCCGGTCGTACATATATCGAAGATCTTAATGAGGCAGGCGGTATATACGCTGTAATGAACGAGATAAATAAACTCGGACTTCTGAAGACAGATCTTATGACCTGCTCCGGTAAGACAATTGCCGAAAATATAAAGGGTATAGAAAACAAAGATCCCGAGGTTATCAGAACACCCGAGACAGCATACAGCAAAACAGGTGGTATTGCTGTGCTTAAGGGAAACCTTGCTCCTGATTCGTGCGTAGTAAAGCGCAGCGCTGTTGCTCCCGAGATGCTGAAGCATTCGGGTCCTGCAAAGGTATTCGACAGCGAAGAAGAGGCTATGGCAGCAATAAACGGCGGAAAGATAGTTGACGGTGATGTTGTTGTTATCCGCTATGAAGGACCTAAGGGTGGTCCCGGTATGAGAGAAATGCTGAACCCGACCTCTGCTATTATGGGACGTGGTCTTGGAAGTACAGTTGCTCTTATTACCGACGGACGCTTCTCTGGTGCTACAAGAGGCGCTGCTATAGGACACGTTTCACCAGAGGCAGCCGTAGGCGGTCCGATAGCTTTTGTTCAGGACGGCGATATAATAGACATAGATATTAATGCAAATACCATAAATGTCCGCCTGTCTGACGAAGAGCTTGCGAAGAGAAGATCAGAGTGGACTCCCAGAGAGCCGAAGATAACAACAGGATATCTTGCACGCTATGCTTCACTTGTAACCTCGGGCAACAGAGGCGCGGTTCTCGAGATAAAAAAATAATTTGATTGGTTTCATCAGCGACAGAGTAAGCTCTGTCGCTGAATAAGTCTTTTTTAAGGAGAAGAATTATGGATATACAGACAATACCTGAGGAATTTAAAGAATTCAGTGAAGCCTTAGAAAAAGATTATAAGCTGTCAAATGAGTTGGTTTTTATTGCAGAGCCTGCTAAGCCGTGGGAAAGCAAGCTTGGAGGTGTACCGTATCTCGAAAGTCCTGATGACTATCCGACAGATGAATACGGTGATCCTATGATGTTTTATGTGCAGCTGAATCTTGATGAAATGCCGCCACTGCCGGGTTTTCCGAATACAGGACTTCTGCAGTTCTATGTAGGCAACCATTATGAATATATGATGGGTCTTGACGAGCCTTGCAGGGTTATTTATATTGAAAAATATCAAAAGGACGAAACTAAACTGGTCTCTCTGATACCGAACTTAGATGAGGAGCATTATTCACAGCAGCCGTTTGCCAATAATTGCAGAATAGATTTCATACAAAGAAAAATGCTGCCGACAGAAAGCAGTATGAACGATACTATTGAAGAAATAAGAGAAGCTGTAAGCGGTACGGATAAGGAAGATACTTTTTATTCTGTATTTCTTGGTGAAGGTTCACGAGTATCGGGGTATCCGTTCTTTGTACAAAGTCAGCCCGAGTGCTATGACGAAGGGAAGGCAAGAATAATACTTTTACAGCTTGACAGTGACAGCGTTGCCGATATGATGTTTGGTGATGCAGGAACCTGTCAGTTTATGATTTCTGAAGAGGATCTCAAAAATAAAAACTTCACTAACGTGTACTATGATTGGGCATGCGGATAATAAATGATTTGGAGGAAGAAAAATGCGTGAAGCACAATGGAATGACTACGAGCTGATAGATTGCTCTGACGGTGAACGACTGGAGCGCTGGGGCGATATTGTGCTGATACGCCCCGATCCTCAGATCATATGGAACACCGAGCGAAAGGCTCCTGAATGGAGAAGCGCACATGCACGCTATAAACGCAGCTCAAGCGGAGGCGGTGCATGGGACTATTATAAAAAAATGCCGCAGCAGTGGAAAATAAACTATAAAGACCTGACTTTTGGCATAAAGCCTATGGGTTTTAAGCACACCGGTGTTTTTCCCGAGCAAGCTGTAAACTGGGACTTTGCAATAGAAAAGATAAGAAATTCAAAACGACAGATAAAGGTTCTGAATATGTTTGCATATACAGGAGCTGCCACTCTTGCCTGTTTGTCTGCCGGAGCTTCTGTAACACACGTTGAAGCTTCAAAAGGTATGGTACAGTGGGCAAAGGAGAACGCTGCTCTCAGCCGTCTTTCGGACCGACCGGTGCGCTGGCTTGTTGATGATTGCGTAAAATTTGTACAGAGAGAACAGAGACGCGGCAATAAATATGACGCTATAATAATGGATCCTCCGTCCTACGGCAGAGGTCCGGGCGGAGAGGTATGGAAACTTGAGGAACAGCTTTTCAGTTTAGTAGAGCTATGTATCCCGATACTTTCTGACAATGCTCTGTTTTTTATACTTAATTCATATACTACCGGACTGTCACCGGCGGTTATGGAATATCTGCTTGGGGTTATGCTGAAAAACCGCTTCGGCGGAACTGTATCAAGCTCTGAAATAGGTCTGCACGTTACCCGTTCGGGTCTTACGCTTCCGTGCGGCAGTACGGCGATCTGGCAGTCATAGGTAATAAATATGGAACCATTTATAACTTTAGACAAGGTGTATTTTACATACGACAGCTCTCCGGCAGGAAATTTTATATTAAGTGATTTTTCTCTTGATATTTACAAGGGAGAATTCTTATCTGTTGTCGGCCGCAACGGCTCGGGCAAGTCCACATTGTCAAAGCTTCTTAATTCTCTCTATCTTCCTACCTCAGGAGAGATAATTGTTGACGGAATCAACACAAAGGAAGACAGCAGATTGCTCGAAATAAGAAAAAAGGTGGGTCTTGTACTTCAGGATCCGGATAATCAGATGGTCTCTTCTATTGTGGAAGATGATACGGCCTTTGGGTGTGAGAATCTGGGTTTAAGTCCGGAAATGATCCGACAGCGTGTAGACGATTCGCTGAGGGCTGTTGGTATGTATGAAGAACGCAATACATTAGTTGAAAAGCTTTCCGGTGGTCAGAAACAGCGTGCAGCAATTGCCGGGATAATCGCTATGCAGCCTGAATGTATCGTTCTTGACGAGCCAACGGCAATGCTCGATCCTCAGGGAAGGAAAGAGGTTATGGATACCCTTATTAAACTGAATAAAAATCTCGGTATAACGGTTATTCTTATAACCCACTATATGGAGGAGGCTGCTCTTTCGGACAGGATAGCCGTTCTTGATGAGGGAAAAGTAATCATAACGGGAAAACCCCGGGATGTATTTTCAAACGCAGATCTACTATACCGTCACAGGCTGAGTCTTCCACAGGTAACTGAGCTGTCGCACAGGCTGTCCGGGTGCGGCTATGATATGCCTTATGCCGTACTGAGTGTAGACGAATGTGCCGACGCTATTATTCGATTATTCAGTAAAGGAGACCTACTTTGAGTCTGATAGAAACAAAAGAGCTGACCCTTGAATACTCAATGGGAACAGAGCTGCATAAAACAGCAATAAACTCTCTTTCAATAAATATAGAGAAAGGGGAGGTGCTTGGTATAATCGGTCAGACCGGATCGGGCAAGTCCTCCCTTGTACAAATGCTTAACGGTTTGATAAAGCCGACCGGCGGCAAGATCTATTTCAATAACAAGGACATCTGGAGTGAACCCAAAAAGCTTCGCGAGCTTCGTTTTAAGATCGGAATCGTCTTTCAGTACCCCGAGTATCAGCTTTTTGAAGAAACAGTCTATAAAGATATTGCCTTTGGTCCGCATAATATGGGACTTAGCGAAGACGAAACCGACCAGAGAGTACGCTCTGCCTTAAAATTTGCCGGACTGAGTGATGATTTCCTGGATCGTTCTCCTTTTGAGCTGTCAGGAGGAGAAAAACGCAGAGCGGCAATTGCCGGTGTTATAGCTATGGATCCGGATGTGCTTATTCTTGACGAGCCTGCTGCCGGGCTTGATCCTCTGGGCAGAGATACCCTTTATACTCAGATACTTGATTACCACAAAAAAAGAAAAAACACGGTTATAATCATATCGCACAGTATGGAGGATATATCATATATTTCCGACAGGATCCTTGTGCTGAATGATGGCAAAAAGCTTTTGCTTGACACTCCCGGTAATGTCTTTAAAAGCGCAGAGCTGTTGCGCCGTTTTTCTCTGGATATTCCTCAGATAAGCGAGCTTATGCTTCGGCTTCGCAGTCGCGGACTCTGTGTAAATACGGATTATTTTACCGTTGACGGAGCCTTTAACGAAATAATCAGCCTGCTCGGTTCAAGAACGGAGTGATCATATGATTAGAGATATAACGCTGGGGCAGTATTTTTTCGGAAATTCTGTAATACACAGACTTGATGCAAGAACAAAGATCATATGTCTGTTTGTATTTATTATCCT
>JAHKXX010000156.1 GCA_020627425.1 bacterium | reverse complement strand
TAATTCCTGAAGAGTAATGTTTATTATATGCAATACAATATTAAGAAAATAATAAAAAACGGAGGTAATTTTCCATGAAAAAAGAAGAACTTGAAAAGTACATCGGCGAGCTGTCCCCCGAATTACAGGAAAAGGCACGTCATTGCAAGGATATGAAGGAACTGAACGATCTTCTTGCCGAAAATGACGTTGAACTCAGCGAGGACGCTTTGGAGGCAGTGGCAGGCGGCTGCAGAACAGCAAAAAAATGTCCGAAATGCGGCACCGAGATGGAGTATTTCAGCGTACACGGCGATTATTCCGGCTGGAGATGCACAAACTGCGGCTATACCTGCTGAACAGATTTATGGAGGACTTAACAATGAAAAAAGAAGAAATTGAAAAGTACATAGGCGAACTTTCACCCGAAATGCAGGAGAAGGCAAGAGAGTGCAAGACAATGGACGAGCTTAATGCCCTGCTTGCCGAGAATGATGCAGAACTTTCCGAGGATGCTCTGGAGGCAGTAGCGGGCGGATGTTCTGTTTCGAACAAATATGAAACGGGTGCTCCGATGCCTTACAGATGTCCTGAATGTAATGAATTTCTTCGTTACTGGGATAATACATTTCAACAAGAAGAACGTATGTACTGTGATAATCCGAAGTGCACCAGCTACAATAACGGATTGTGGTTTTGTGCTGCGAGCGGTAGAATATGTAAGGCACCCCAATAAAATATAATAAAAGCTAAGGAGTAAGCTGCTATGAAAAAAGAAGAACTTGAAAAATACATTGGTGAGCTGTCTCCCGAATTACAGGAAAAGGCACGTCATTGCAAGGATATGAAGGAACTGAACGATCTTCTTGCTGTAAATGATTTAGAACTCAGCGAGGAAGCCTTGCAGGCAGTTTCGGGCGGATGCTCACTGTCCTCAAACTGCTACGATCAGGGAGATATAACCCCTGCTACCTGTCCGTCATGCGGCAATAAGCTTTATTATTGGGATATGGTCAAGGAAACCTTTATGGGCTATCCTGCTAAGACCCGTCTGTATTGTCAGAACCCTTCATGCGAAAGCTATAACAACGGACTCTGGTGTGCCGGCAGCAATCTGTCCGGAGTTGTCAATTCATACGACAAGGTTTACAAATATTGATCACATAAGGAAATGAGATAATGTATTACAGATTATCGGATAATATCGCGCTGCGGAGCTGGAAATTCGTTCCGCGCGCATATTACGTAAAGGACGATCCCTATGCAAAGGGTCTGTCAAAGGAAGAATTCGACATTCTTCTGCTTTGTGACGGCGAGCATAATATCACCCCTGATGAAATGACGGATACCCTTGAAAAAAAAGGGCTTATCCGAAAATGTGAAAAGGGAGATCATCCGTCGGAATGGTCAATGCATAAAAGCTATGACCACAGGTATTTCCCGAAAATGAATTTTATGATAACTGGGAAATGCAATTATAATTGTCTGCACTGCTTCAATGCCGCGGATAACGCCCCGCTGATGACGCAGTGGAGCTTTGAGGACACCTTGAAGCTTCTCGATCAGGCGAAAGACTGCGGGATTCACGCATTCACGATAACGGGCGGAGAACCGATGGTCCACCCGGGATTTATGGATATCGTCCGTGAGATATACAAGCGCGGTATGTTCCTGGAAGAGCTTAATACGAACGGATATTTCATAACACCGGAGATACTCGGTGAATTTGCAGATATCGGCTGCGCTCCGCTTATCAAGATATCCTTCGACGGTATCGGCTGTCACGACTGGATGAGGAACCATAAGGGCGCGGAACAGAGAACGCTTGACGCGATACAGCTTTGTATCGACAACGGCTTTGAGGTCATGGCTCAGACGCAGGTACATCGGCGCAATCTTGACACGCTCTTACCGACAGCCGAAAAGCTCGACAGTATGGGAGTATCAAGAATGAGGCTCATACGCACGACAGAAGTTTCGCGCTGGGCGGAGAATGCGCCCGACAGTTGTCTCGGAATTGAGGAATATTACGGGGCAATGCTCGATTTTATGTCCGGGTACAAAAACAGCGGAATGAAGATGGATATCGTTGTATGGCAGTTTATGAAAGCCCAGCCTCGGTCAAAGACGTACAGCCTTGACGCCGTGCTTTGCAAAAGCGGAGAATACAAGGCTACCGACCCCGTATGCAAGGGCAACCGCGGAATGATAGGCGTCACGTCAGGCGGCGATATCGTACCCTGTCTGCAAATGTCGGGATATTATGAGGAACACAGTATACATCTCGGTAATCTGCACGATACTCCGCTGAAGGAGCTTCTCAGCAGCGGAGATTATATGTCCGAGGTATGCAGGAACCTTCATAAATTCCTGAAGGAAAATCAGAAGTGCGCAGAGTGCAGATATTTCAGATACTGCAACGGCGGCTGTCCTGCGCTGGGACTTCTCTTCACCAGGAACAGATGCGGCTCGGATCTGACCAAATGTCTGTTTTACGAAAACGGCTGGTATGACAGGTGCGTAAAGACTATGGACGGTTGGCTGAATCTCACAAGAGTAGAAGAATTTGAAAAAACCAATGCATAAGGCAACACCCCGCAAAGACGCCTTACGGATCAGCGCCACGTCTGCGGCACTGTCTTTGTGCGGTATTACCATAACGGAACGCCTTATCCGGCGGAGAACCATTTCTTACTAAAATGAGAAATGGTATTTTCGCATTTATATGAACTTAAAGAATTGGCACAAATAAATGAGATGATTAAAGAAATCTCTCAAAAAAGTATATTTTATGCGTTGTGACTCAGGAGGTACATATGGCTGAACAAAACACAGAGGTTTTCAAAAATAAGAAAGCCCTTGAAAGGATCACTGCTCCCGAGCAGCTTACCGATTATCTGCGGGTGACGAATCCCGGGATATGGGTGCTGCTGGCGGCGATAATCTGCCTTTTGGTCGGATTGTGCGTATGGAGCATGGCAGGAACACTGGAAACCGTTTCGGACGGAAAAGCAAAGGTCGAAAACGGACAGGCGGTAATAATGGCTTCGGGCAGCATCAAAGGCGAGATATCATCGGGTATGACGGTGCGTATCGGCAGCGATGAATACACCATCGCAACTGTCGAAAAGGACGAATTCGGAATACCTGTGGCATATGCTCCGATCAACAAGGCGGACGGCACCTATGATGTGAAGATCGTCACGGAGAGCATTCATCCGATAAAATTCTTATTTGAATAAGGGGAAAACAAATGAGTGATAAGAATGTAAAGATCAAGCCTACTATCACCAAGGGAGTGGCAAAGGTCCCGGTAATAATGCAGCTTGAAGCTCTCGAATGCGGTGCCGCCTCTCTTGCGATGGTAATGGCATATTACGGAAAATGGATCCCTCTCGAGCAGGTAAGATCTGACTGCGGCGTTTCCCGTGATGGCTCAAATGCAAAAAATATCAGCAAGGCTGCAAAAAGCTACGGCTTCAAGGTGCAGGCATTCAGCCGTACTCCCGAGATAATCAGGAATAAGGGCAAATTCCCATGCATCATACACTGGAATTTCCGTCACTTCGTGGTGCTCAATGGCTTTCGCGGCAAATATGCGATAATCAACGATCCCGCAAAGGGTCTTATCAAAGTCGGACCAGAGGAATTCAGCAAATCATTTACCGGAGTTACTCTTAATATCACCCCGGGCGAGGATTTTGTACCGAGCGGCAAGAGAAAGAGCACCATTGCGTTTGCGCGAAAAAGACTTATCGGTGCGGGCGCTGCTGTTGCCTTTGTAATGCTGACAACGGTTATCAGCTCGCTTTTCGGTATCATAAATCCCATTATGTCGAAGATCTTCATGGACAGACTTCTTACGGGAATAAACCGCGACTGGCTGTATGGTTTTATCGGCGTAATGACAGGTCTTGCACTGCTGCAAATAATCGTAGAATGGGCGCAGACGATTTACAGCCTGAAAATCAACGGAAAAATGGCGGTTATCGGCAGCACATCATATATGTGGAAGGTGCTGCATCTGCCGATGAATTTTTTCGGTCAGCGTATGGCGGGCGATATACAATCGCGTCAGAGCACTAATGCAAGCATTGCAAATTCACTCGTCAATACATTTGCTCCTCTTCTGTTCAATACGATAATGATGATAATCTATCTCGTTCTGATGCTCAGACAGAGTATCCTGCTGTCGGCTATCGGTATCGGAACACTGGTGATGAATATCTTTATTTCAAGGATAATCTCATCAAAGCGCGTGAATATCACAAGAGTAAAACAGCGCGACAGCGCAAAGCTCGCCGCGACGACCGTAGCCGGCGTTGAAATGATCGAAACGATCAAGGCAAGCGGCGCCGAGGTCGGTTTCTTCCAGAAATGGGCAGGCTATCAGGCTTCCGTCAACGCTCAGGAAGTAAAGGCTTCAAAGCTCAATAACTATATCGGCGCTATACCGGTCTTCCTGGGATCACTTGCGAATTACGCGGTTTTCGTTATCGGTATCTGGTTCGTTATGAACGGCGAATTCACTCTCGGCGCACTTCAGATGTTCCAGGGCTTTCTCGGTTCGTTCATGGCTCCTGCGATGACGCTCGTATCGGCAGGTCAGACCATTCAGGAAATGCGTACACAGATGGAGCGCGTCGAGGACGTTATGGAATATCCGCTCGACCCCAATGCGACAGAATCGGTCGAAACCGAAGGAAAGCTGAAAAAGCTCCGCGGAAACGTCGAGATGAAAAATATCTCCTTCGGCTATTCAAAGCTTTCCGACCCGCTTATCAAGGATTTCTCAATGAGCATCAAGCCGGGCGGAAGAGTCGCATTTGTCGGAACCTCGGGCTGCGGTAAATCAACGCTTTCTAAGCTCATTTCGGGACTTTATGAACCGTGGAGCGGCGAGATACTTTTCGACGGCAAGACGAGAGCGCAGCACCCGAGAGAGGTAATGACAGGCTCGATAGCTGTCGTCGATCAGGAGATCACGCTTTTCGAGGGAACTATCGCCGACAATATCAAAATGTGGGACGATTCGATAAAGGATTATGAGGTCATCCTTGCCGCAAGAGACGCCCAGCTCCATGAGGACATTATGGCAAGAGAAGGCGGCTATAACTGCAAGCTCACCTCGGGCGGCCGTGACCTTTCCGGCGGTCAGAGACAGAGAATGGAGATCGCCCGTGTTCTTGCGATGGATCCGTCCATCATTATCCTTGACGAGGCTACCTCCGCGCTTGACGCTAAGACCGAATATGAGGTAGTTAAGGCGATAAAGGACAGGGGTATCACCTGTATAGTTATAGCACACAGACTTTCGACTATCCGTGACTGTGACGAGATAATAGTTCTCGAACGCGGCAACGTCGTCGAAAGAGGCACGCACGAAGAGCTTATGGCTCTCGGCGGAGCTTATACCGAACTCGTTACTAATGAATAAGGAGGGATTCCGAAAATGGGTTGGTTTGAAAAACAGATAAAGCAAAGAAGAGATCTGGATCAGCAGCTTTTTGAAGAGTCCTTCTTCCGTGCTGCTGGCGTCGTCCTCGGGCAGAGAACTGCAGAAAAGATCAGCGAAGATCATATCATTACAAAACAGGCAATAGATGATATACTGAAATATTTTCATTACAAGCCTGTTGAGATACCGAAAAACGTAAAGGAGCACGAGGATCAGCTTGATTACTGCCTGCGTCCTCACGGGCTTATGAAGCGCCAGATAACCCTTGAGGAAAACTGGTACAAGGACGCTTACGGCCCCGTGCTTGCCTACACGAAGGAAGATAACGAACCTGTCGCACTTCTTCCCGACAAGCTGATCGGTTATTATTACAAAGACAGAGCGACAGGAAAAAGAGTTAAGATCAATAAAAAGACAGTCGAAAAATTCAATAGCGAGGCTTACTGCTTCTACAGACCGTTCCCGCAGAAAAAGCTGGGAATACCCGATCTGATAATATATATGAAGCAGTGCATCAGTCTCAACGATATCGCGCTGATCATCATTTCGACGTTTATGGTCACAGCCGTGGGAATGCTCATGCCGCGCATCACAAGGGCGCTGACAGGTCCCGTTCTTTCGAGCAAAAGCGCATGGATACTTATTTCTATCGCTATTTTCATTGTATGCACAATGGTTTCCTCACAGCTTATAAAAACTATAAGTACGATGCTCAATTCGAGGGTACAGACGAAGATATCCCTCGGCGTTCAGGCTGCTCTTATGATGAGAGTGCTGAGCCTGCCGGCAAATTTCTTCCGCAAATACAGCTCAGGTGAACTGACGAGCCGTTCACAATCAGTAAATCAGCTTTGCTCGCTTATTTTAGGAATGATACTCGGTTCGGGACTTACCTCCCTTATGTCACTGCTCTATATCACGCAGATATTCAGCTTTGCTCCGACACTTGTAATACCGTCGCTTATAATCATACTTGTGACCGTGGTCTTTTCAATTATTTCATCTGTTGTGCAGATCAGGATCAGCAAAAAGCATATGGAGCACAGCGCAAAGGAATCAGGTATGACCTTTGCAATGATAAGCGGTGTTCAGAAAATAAAGCTTTCGGGCGCTGAAAAGAGATTCTTTGCCCGCTGGCTGAACCTCTATTCCGAGGGGGCAGAGCTTGTTTACGCTCCGCCTATGTTCATCAGAATAAACGGAGTAATCACAACGGCTATCGGTCTTTTCGCAAATATCGTGCTGTATTTCCTTGCGATAGAAAGCGGTATAGACCAGTCCAACTATTTCGCATTCACAGCAG
>JAHKXX010000155.1 GCA_020627425.1 bacterium | reverse complement strand
TACTAAGACAGTCCCAAAACTGCCTAAGTAATTATGGTGTAAAGCCGTAGAAAAATAATTTACGCACCAAAGGTTTATCATTACTTTCTCAAGGGCATAACCGGAATGCTTAATCCTTGATATTTCTACCAGATTTACTTTATGTATGCTTGGATATAAGTAGGAGTAGCCATTCTGTCCTTTGGTTTATCCGGTATCGCCTACAGAAGCTATAAAACCTATACTATAACAATATCCTTTACAAATGAATTATATCAGAAAATTATTAAATGTTCAATTGTTTATTTATCTTTTTCTCCCTTGAATTTGCGGGCAACATTCAATCCCGTACCCATAACCGTTCCTCGTTGCACAATACCTGAACCAAAACGACCTCGAATAGAGTCGAGAGTCTTGTCGAGCTTCTCGTCACGCTCGTTGTTTAGGTTTTCAGCTTCCCCGAATAGCGACATCTGAACGCCTGCCGTTTTGTCCTTTGTAAGATTGGAAAGCGTAATGCTCATAAGTCTTAGCGGCTTATGGTTTTGCCACATTTCCGAGAGCAGTTTTTTCGCTGTTTCGTAAACCGCTTTAGTGGTGTCGATCGGAGAACTCAGCTGACATTGATGGGATTTGTTTTTGAAATCAAGATAGCGCATAGTGACCGATACACTGTATGCCATTGCACCGTCGCTCCTCATATGACGTGATACGCTGTCCGAGAGAGCAAGCAGGATAGCGTGAGCCGCTTCATCCGTTTTTACGTCGTCCTCAAGAGTGACGGAGTTGGAGTAGCTTTTTGCTTTCTCACGCTCGGCTTTGACAGGACTGTTATCAATGCCGTTTGCGTAGTTATGACATTGCAGGCTCATTTTATCGCCTAAAACTGAACGCAAAGCATTAACATCATAAGTCGCTAGTTCACCAATTGTTCGTATTCCCATATCGGTTAGTTTCTTTGCTGTTGAGCTACCGATAAAGAGCAGATCGCCGACGGGCAGAGTCCAAAGCTTTGTCGGAATTTCCTCGGGGAACAAAGTATGAACCTTATCAGGCTTTTCAAAGTCGCTTGCCATTTTAGCGCACAGCTTGTTTTCTCCTATTCCTACATTAACGGTAAAACCAAGCTCGTTTTTGATTTTGTCCTTTATTTCGTATGCCAGACCTATTGGATCTGGATAAACCTTTTCAGTTCCCGTGAAATCGAGAAAGCATTCATCAATCGAAAATTCCTCAACAACAGGGGCGTAAGCGCGGCAGATATCCTTGAACGTCTTTGAGCATTTTGAGTAAAGCCTAAAATCAGGTGGAGTAATTACCAAAGAAGGACACTTCCGCAATGCCATACCAATTGGTTCGCCTGTTTTTATATTATATTTTTTTGCGGGTATAGACTTTGCCAACACAACGCCTCGTCTGCTTTCGGGATCTCCGCCGATAGCTGACGGAATAAGCCGTAGATCGTCCTCGCCCTTTTTGACGCGCCGAGCAGCTTCCCAAGACAGAAACGCGCTGTTGACATCTATGTGGAATATTAATCGTTTCATAGGTTAATTATATGATTTGTAAGGTCTGAATGCAATATAAATCTCAAATATCTATTGAAACCTAACTTTCTGTATGTTAAAATAAACTTGCGACATATCTTGAATAACCATTATTTACCGTAACTGCAGGGAAAATGCGTTTTTTTGTGTTACCTTGGAGATACTTGTATTTGTAAAAATGCAAGCCTCATAGTCTCCAAGGCGTAAGTTACGGTTACTAAAGATATGTCGCAGTATCGGAGGTTTGTGTTTTATGCGCGGTTCCTCGGAACTGCGCTTTTTTATTTCATAACCCTTGCAACAAGATTACTGTTATGGTAGAATAATCTTGCGACATACCTAAAATTTAATAATTGCTTATAAAATGCTCTGTAGTATAATTTGCTATGGCTTTTTTGCAATACTTACCTCAAACTATGTTTGGATAAAACATAGACTTCAAAATGGGGTAAGTGCTTTGCAATTATTATCATTTAGGTATGTCGCAATACCGAAGTCTGTGTTTTTCGGCGTATGGCTTCGGCTATGCGCCTTTTTTATTATCTGAATCATTATGAACAAAGAACGAACGGCTGTATTTATCGGTCACAGTAATTGTCCTCTCTCGGCAAAGGCGGTTATCCCTTATATTGAACAGGAAATCCTGAACGGCGTTGATACCTTCCTCAACGGCGGTCAGGGTAGTTTTGATTGTGCTTGTGCCCGCGCCGTACATCAGCTCAAAGCAAAATATTCCAAAATCAAGATCGTTCTCGTTATTCCGTACCACAATTTCAGAATTCCAGATAAAACACTCTTTGACTATATTATAAATTCAAACACCTCAAATTCGGAATCCTACATGGGATACAAAACTGCTATTCCGAAAAGAAACAGATATATGGTAGAAAACAGCTCAGCCGCGATCTGTTATGTTAATCATATAAGCGGAGGAGCTTATAAAACATATCAGCTTGCTGAAAAGAAAAAGCTCAGAATAAT
>JAHKXX010000154.1 GCA_020627425.1 bacterium | reverse complement strand
GGATCTTGACGACGCCATATCCGTCAAAAAACTTGATAAGGGCTGGGAACTCGGCGTTCATATAGCAGATGTATCGCACTTTGTTACTACAGGCAGCAAGCTTGACGAGGAGGCTCAGAAACGAGGCACCTCGGTCTATTTTGCGGACAGGGTCATACCGATGCTGCCGGTGGAATTATCAAACGGCTGCTGCTCACTGAATCCGGATGAAAACAAACTGACATTCTCAGCTATTATGAAGCTTGACGAAAAGGGCAGTCTTGTTGACTACCGTTTTGAGAAGACTGTAATTAGCTCGAAGGTTCGTGGTGTGTACAGTGAGATAAACAGTCTCTTTGACGGTACTGCGGACGATAGGATAAAACAAAAATACGATATTATTTCCGATGAATTGCAGGATGCCCGAGAGCTTGCCTCACTTCTTTCGGCAAAGGCAAAGAAAAGAGGAGAGCTTGATATAGAGAGCGAAGAGCTGCGCTTTGTGCTGGATCCTCAGGGAGTATGTATAGGAGTTTCGCCCCGTGACAGAGGTGAATCCGAGGAAATGATAGAGCAGTTTATGATACAGGCAAACGAGGCTGCGGCACTGTATGCAAAAAGCGCGGGAATACCGTTTGTCTACAGGGTGCACGAGCCGCCGGAGCCGGAGAGACTCTGCAATCTTTCTTCGCTTGCATCAGCCTGCGGGTTTGACAACAGGAGAATTAAAGAGGGAGTTCACCAGACCGACCTTGCAGCCCTTATTGACAGCGCAAAACAGACGAAGTATTCACGGCTCATTTCTTCTCAGGTACTTCGTACAATGTCCAAGGCAAGGTATGATCATAGACCCATAGGACATTTCGGTTTGTCGCTTGCGGATTACTGCCACTTTACCTCTCCTATACGCCGTTATCCCGATACCTCCATACACCGCATACTGACTGACCTTATCAGCGGTGTGCCGATAGACAGTATAAAACAGCGCTATGATGAATTTGCAAAAAAATCATCCGCTCTTTCATCGGAATTTGAGCTTCGCGCAGTTCGTGCTGAGAGAGAGACCGAAAAATGCTATGCAGCAGAATATATGACAAGCCATATAGGCGAGATACATGACGGTATAGTTTCCGGTATAACGAACAGGGGTATTTTTATTGCAATAGAGAACGGAATAGAGGGCTTTGTAGACCTGACGGATGATGACAGGGCATACTTTGAATACGACGGACTGACTGCTACCCGTGATAAAAAAAGCGGCAAAAGCTTTACTATAGGAGACAGTGTAAAAATAAAGGTGAAGTCCGCCACTGTCGCAACAGGAGAGATAGATTTTTCACTTTTAAAATAAACAGATACCGTAAATGAATAAATGCTTTCTAACTGCAAAAGCTATTAACAATTCATTTACGGGAGTGAGCTTTATGCCGCAAAGAGTAGGAAGCTATACTATAAAGCTGTCTACAGATGTCAGTATTCATTCATCTGTAGGTATAGTCGGAAAAAAAGAGGGACAGGGACCGCTCGGAGGCTGCTTTGACAGGGTCTATACGGATAACAAGCTCGGACAGGAAAGCTGGGAAAAGGCTGAGAGTACCCTACAGACGGCTGCTGTTGATATGCTTCTGAGTAAGCTTAGTCTCAAACCTGACGATATAGATGTTATATTTGCCGGTGACCTTCTGAACCAGTGTATTTCAAGTACCTTCGGACTTCGTTCTCTGAATATTCCTCTGCTCGGTCAGTACGGAGCCTGTTCGACTATGGCACAGACTCTTGCGATGGCTTCAATATTTGTAGACAGCGGTGCCTGCGACCGCGCTGTTGCGGTAACTTCATCACACTTTTGTTCTGCAGAGCGGCAGTTTCGTTTCCCGATAGACTACGGCGGACAG
>JAHKXX010000153.1 GCA_020627425.1 bacterium | reverse complement strand
TTTCTGATGGTAGGGCTTTCTTTCCTTGCGGAATCCCTCATATCACCCTTACCACTTATGGTAAGGGTTCCCTCACTGTCAAGAATATAGGTCAGGTTATCTCCGTTTCCAGTTTTTGAAGTTTCAACGCTTGATTCGCTCTCCTTGCTTTCTTCACTTACTGTACTTGTGGATATTTCACCGCTTTGGTCACTCTCCCTGCGTTCTTCGCTTACTGCACTTTTGGATATTTCACCGCCTGATTCACTCTCCTTACTTTCTTCGCTTACTGCACTTGTGTCGGTTTTTGATGTAGCTCGTGCGCCGTCTCCAGGCAAAGCTTCAGAGTTTTTGCAGCCTGAAACAGACATGCATATCGCCAATGCGCACGCGAGGACTGCGGCGAGAATTTTTCTTCGGTTACTCATTTTTTAATACCTCCTGAATTTATTATTGATAATCTATCAATATTACTTTAAATTATAAAACTTAATAAGCAAAAAATCAATGATTTTTCAACATATTCTTAAATTATTGTGCATTACATATTATACACAAAACCCGCAGAAGCAGGAGCCTCTGCGGGTCGTAAGTTTACTATCAGTATATATTTGCTGTGTTTTATACCGCTTGTATTTTAGTCAAACTGAATTTTACTTCAAGTATTTCTTTACATTATTATACTATTTGTATTTTTACATAGATATACAAAACAGGATAGACAAATCAACTTGCCTCTACTCCAAACCAGCGTCAAGCAGCGCTATATGCGCTGTGGCGCGGATGGTACCGTACAATAAACCTAATTTGTACGCGTGCCGAAAAGTAGAGGACACAACCAAACCGAGTGCGCGATTTGAAACCGGCGGCACGCGCCGTTACGCTGCTTTCTCGACGTTGTAGACGATCGGGTAGTATTGAATGTTGGGGGCGTCGCTCGCTTTTATGATGCCGCTGTCAATAGCCTGCTGAGTGTTTCGGGTCGTGTCAAACTGAACGTGTATAATAATGCTGTCTCCGACCTCGCACTCTGCACAACAGTTCGTCTGACTGTTGTATGTGCGCTCATATGTAGGCTCGTAGGTTCCCCATGAGTCTGTCCAGTCCTCTCCTACTCTTACCTTGAAGGTAATGCCGTACATGTCCCTCGCTACCTGCTCTCCGTGACCGTTGTCCATAGTAGCTTCGCTGTACATCTCTTCGGTGACTTCGTCTATTACAATGTCGGCTTCATATACGCCGTCTCCGTCTTCATCCGTCATGGGTATATCATGACTGCCGTCGTTGCCCCATTTGTTGAAGGAGCCTACTACTCCGTATCCGCTTTTTGAGGCTTCTTTGCTCTCTTCGCTTTCTTTGCTTTCTTCGTCCTCTTTGCTTTCTTCGTTTTCTTTGCTCTCTTCTGTGCTTTCGTCGGTGTCCTCTGTAGTGCTGCCTTCTTCACTTACTGTACTTGTTTCAGTGTCTGATGCAGCTCCTGTACCACCTTCGTATATGGTTATAGAGCTTTTGCAGCCTGATATAGATAAACACACTGCCGCTGCACCTATCAATACAAGAATATTTCTTGTCAGCTTGCTACTTCTTTTCATTTGTGTTCCTCCTTGGATTTTCGGTTTTTGAATCTGATACTATTATATAACCATTTCGATCTGTTCGCAACATAATGAAGTCTATTTTTTAAATAAAACATCTTCCTAAGGATCGGTTACCTCTTGGGAAGATGTTTTTATTCTATATCAATTTACATTTTATATATACTTTTCAAAATATACTATTTGTATTGTATAAGGCGGTAACACTTAGTCAGAGTGCGCGTGTTGACAGCGGAGGCACTCCGCCAGCACGAGCGGCACCCTGAGTGCCGCGACGCGGACATAGAGGTATAATAAACCAAGCCCGTCCGCGTGCCAAAAAGGTGGACGGTAACACT
>JAHKXX010000152.1 GCA_020627425.1 bacterium | reverse complement strand
GTCCTCAAGCAGCTTAACAATGATAAGGAGACCTTTATCATCAAATTAGGCAGCGAAGAATGGTCAGCTATCTGTGAGGATAAAACGATCCCCGAAAAAGGCACAGAAGTAGTTGTTGTCCGTATTGAAGGAGTAAAGCTTGTTGTAGAGCCTGTTGGCTTTGATAATTTAAATTTAGAGAAATGATTTAGAGAAAAGAGGTAATTTTTATGCCCGGAATGATTGCTATTATAGTTGTGGTTGCCATTGTTTTACTTATCCTGATCTCAAATATCAAGATAGTACCCCAGGCAAATGCTTATGTTATGGAACGCTTTGGCGTGTATTTTAAAACCTGGAACCAAGGTATACATTGGAAGGTTCCTTTTATCGACAGGATCTCAAGAAAAATATCGCTAAAGGAACAGGTGGTTGATTTTGAGCCTCAGTCCGTTATCACCAGAGACAACGTTTCTATGCAGATCGATACCGTTGTTTACTACGAAGTAACCGACCCCAAGCTTTACACCTACGGTGTAGAGCGTCCCATAGTAGCTATAGAAACACTGTGTGCTACTACTCTCAGAAACATCATCGGTGAGCTGGAGCTTGACAGCACGCTGACATCAAGAGATAAAATAAATGAGAGGATACGAGAGATACTTGATGAGGCTACCGATGCATGGGGCATAAGAGTAAAAAGAGTTGAGCTGAAAAACATTCTTCCGCCGCGTGAGATACAGGTTGCGATGGAAAAGCAGATGAAGGCAGAGCGTGAACGCCGTGCCAAGATAATCGACGCCGAAGGTGATAAAACAAGTCAGATACTTGTAGCCGAGGGTCATAAGGAGGCAGCTATCCTAAGAGCTGACGCCGTAAGAGAAACAAAGATAAGAGAGGCGCAGGGCGAAGCAGAGGCAATACTTGCCGTACAGAAGGCATATGCCGATGCCTTGAGAATGTTGAATGAGGCTGCACCCACCGATAAGGTAATAGCTCTGAAGAGTCTTGAGGCTCTCGCACAGGTAGCCGACGGCAGAGCAACAAAGATAATAATACCCAGCGAGATCCAGTCGATGGCAAGTCTTGCAACGTCTCTGAAGGAGCTTGTTGTTGACGGAGAAATAGATAAAAGCGCAAAGCCAAATACAAAGCAAAAGCCTGTTTTGAGCGAGCCTGAAATAAGAGTAGAGAAAACCCCTGCTACGAAGATACCTATGCAAAACAAGTCTGTACCGCAGAGTGCTCAGACACAGATACCGTATAACTATCAGTAAAAAAACACAGCCTCCCGACCTGAACCGGGAGGCTGTAGTTTTATGCCATATTCTGTAATTCCTCTAATCGTTGAGGTGTTGCCGAAGCCATATTATTGTTTATGAACAGAACCTCGGTAATATTATTGTCCTGAAGATATGTTTTCAGATCGAAGTCTATATACCTGAAATCTATCAGATGTGTTTCGCCATAGGTATATGCGATAAAGGGCGAGAAGGCGTTACCGTAGGACTCTTTTACAACTGCTATCTTTTTGCCGTTGCCGTCAGAGTTTTGTGATACCATCAGCGGCTGATCTCCGCCGAGGAATACGCCATAGGCATTTACTCCTTCTGCATAGCTGTGTATAAGCATGGTATCCTGAATATAATTTCCTTCCGAATCAAAAAGCTTTGTTGTTACATTTCTGTCGGTTGTGAAGTATTCTACGTAGTCCTCCTTGACGTCATATCCGTCACCGATCATATTATAGAGGCTTCCGTAATAGCCCTCGATTTTTTCGTCACCCATCTCGTTCATAGGTATTGGTGTTTCTCCTGCGGCTTTACAGAAAGCCTCATAAGCATAGTATGCCGCCCTGCCTGTCCAGTGATGATCAGTATTGAAATAAAGATATTCGTCTCTGTGCCGTAGCATAGCCTCGTATGTGTTTACCCCGATAACATCGGCAGTATACGAATTACAGAGTGTATCCATGTATTCCTTCTGATCGGAAACACCATATTCATTCTGTACTCTCTCCGGCAGGGTGACACTGCAGTGAGTAGGAACTATCACATTATATACCTTTATATTGTCGCCGAGATTGGTTTTTATATCAGATATAGTTTTAGCATATTCCTTTGCGGATTCTTCTCCGCCGTAAAACATTTCATACAGTGTTTTGTCATAAAGCAGTATACCGTCGATCATTTCTCCTACACTGTCAGGTGTGGGATCGGAAAGCTCCGGTATAGACTTAAGCTCCTCCTCCGATGCATCAGTAGATTCGGTAGCCACGTCCCCGGACTTTTCGGGCGACTCTGTACTTTCATCTGAAACAGATGATGTGGGTGCGTTGCTGCTGTTTGTATTTGCTGTCGGTGAGCATCCTGAGTATATACCGCAACTGCACATTGAAAGAATTAAAGCTACTGAAATAATTGTTTTTTTCTTCATTACATTGACCTCCTGTAGTGTAAATATTTATGAACCGCTGTCGGCGGATGGATAATTATCGGACATAGCATAGTAAGTATATCATATAATTGCATTTGATTTCAATCAAAACATAAGAATAATTGTAATAAATTATCGGATTTTTTACCGGTATTTTTTATAAAAAAGTATCCATCGTAAACTGTCGCCGATTTGCTTTTATAACCACAAAGTATGGCACCCGAGTCTCGCCTGCCGGCTCGGTCGGTACTTCTCCTGTGGGAGAGGTGTCCACCGGACACCCGCACCCTCTTAGGCGGCGGGTGCCATAAATCCGTTCAGTGGTAGTTAAATCTCCCACTAAACGGAAGCAAGCCTACGGCTTGCCTTTGCTTGTTGAAAGCAAAGCTTTTAAAATAAGAAAAATATTGATTATCACTGTAAAAAATGGTATTATATATAAAGATAGTTAG
>JAHKXX010000151.1 GCA_020627425.1 bacterium | reverse complement strand
GATAGTTTTGAGTTTTACCGTGATGAATTTCTGAAATCAAAAATCCGCTGTCACGGCAGAGTTCCCGAAAACGTTGCGTGGCTATTAATCGGAATGAGTTTCTTTCTGCTGTTTATGGAAAGTCACGAAATCATCTCAGTTGAAGAAAGCCGTCAGACAATGGACGAATTTAAGAACTGTGTTTATGAGCTTGCGAAAAAGCAGAGCAATTCCATTGAGCAGGACAGACCGTCGCATATGTTTATCCAAAAGCTGTACTCTCTGCTGGAGAGCGGACAGGCTGTGGTTATCGGCAGAGATAATTTTGATAGCTACACACCGCTTGGTTTTATCGGCTACGAAGACAGCGATTATTTCTATTTGATTTCCGACGCGGCGCATAAGGCTGTCAGAAAATTTTGTGAGGAACAGGGTGAAACATTTTCTATCTCAAAGAACGGTTTGATTAAAGCGCTTGCGGAAGAAAAGCTGATTGAAACAGGCGACAAAAACACAAAGGTAATAAAAGTAGGAACGAAAACCATCAGGGTGATTGTTCTGAAAAAACGCGAGGCGAACGCAATAGCTGATATGTATGGATAATCCGTGTAAAGGTGTAACCGTTTTCAAAAGCGGCTTAAACGCTGTGAAAAGCCAAAACAAAAAGTGTAACCAAAGGTGTTGAAAGTTACCCTAAGGTTACACTTTTGCTTTTGTAAAAACGTGATGAACACGGGTAACAGCCGTTAAGTTACACGGGTTACACTTTTTTAGGATATATACTTTTCTGCCGTGATATTTAAAATATCAATTCACCGATGTGAATGGTTTATTGCCAGTTTCGCCTTTGTATTACGACCGCCCTCTTTCGGGCGGCCGCAAAGGCAGATGCGGGCAAGGCCCGCACCCCTTTATTAAAAAGAATGGAGGTAATTATTATGAAAAAGCAAACAAAAACAGAAATCATTTCAACGAGAGTCACGCCCGAACAGAGAGAAATTATCGAAGAGAAGGCGTACTCTTCATACCGGACGCCGAGTATGTATCTGCGTGATTGCGCGCTTGGCAAGAAGATTATTGTCGTCAAAGGCGTAGATGAAGTCGCAAATGAGCTGAGAAAAATCGGCAACAACCTCAATCAACTGACGAGAGCAGTCAATTCCGGTTACTGTTACGAAGTCGATTTGAGAGAAACGAGAGAGGAGGTGGCTAAGATATGGCGATCATTAAATTCGTTGCGTCAGGATGTCCGATGAACAATATCTTCGACTATGTCACGCGGAACGAAGCGACCGAGAGCAAATTGATCAGCGGTGTTAACTGCTCACCCGAGAGTGCGCTCGAAGAATTTCGGTTCGTCAAACAGCGATTTCACAAAGAGGACGGCAGGAGCTACTACCATATCGTGCAGTCGTTCTCGCCCGATGATGACCTCGCTCCCGAGGCTGCCAACGAGATTGGACAACGGCTTGCGGAATTCTTTCCTGGATTTCAAGTGCTCGTCGCCACGCACACCAACACCCACGCCATCCACAATCACCTGATTATGAACAGCGTAAACTTCGAGAACGGCAAAAAGTTTCACCAGAGCCGTGACGAAATGTTGCAGGTCAAGGAGTATTCCAATCAGCTCTGCCGTGAGTATGGGTTGAGCATAACCGAGACCAAAACCAATAATCCTCGCAACGCCAGCTGGAAGCGTGACCTGATTGAAACCGCGTCCTACGCCATTGGCTGGTCGGCAACGAAGGAAGAATTCATCGAGTATATGCGTGAGCACGGCTACAAGGTTCAGTGGGAGGACAAGTATAAATATATCACCTTCACCACGCCAGAGGGCTACAAAATCCGCGACAATAAACTTTTTGACGAGCGGTTCCTGAAAAATAATTTGGAACTGTACTTCGCCATGGGCGGCTGTGACGGCGCAATGCTCGACACCTACTGCGACTATATCACGCCATACCACGACGACAGCTACACGATGACTTGCTCAGACGGACTGTTTAATCTCCTCGGAGAAATACTTTCATCCGTGCCGGCAGACTACTATTATCAACCGCATTACGTCAACGAAATGAACACGATGGAAAAACTCCGCCTCGAAAAAATCCTCGGCAGAAAGATTTCCAACGAAGCATTCCACACCTACTGCACCCGTGAGGACTACGAGCGCGAGCAGGGAATTGCGCAAACTTATTAATATTTATCCCGATTTCGTCTGGACTTTGCAGATAAGGTGTGGTAGTGTTTGTGTCAACAAAAGGGCGCGAAGAAACTATACGCGCGTATCAACAAAAAATATGAAAGGAAATATGATTATGCAAACTGAAAAGAAAACCAAAATCAGCTCCGTGCATTTCAAATATGTCGGCACGGACGAGCAGTATAACGCTTTCATCAAAAGCGTTATAAAAGACTATATCACCGATGACAGCTTGCTTCCCGATGCGGAAGAAGAAATAATCGTTGCCAAAAAGTCTGCTTAACGGCAGGCTTATTTTATACCCAACAGGAGGAACCAAAATGAAAGTATGGCTATACTATCGGCTCTCACGAGATGAAGACGCGGAGCTAAACTCGCTCACGAATCAGAAAAATATCCTCGTGGAGTATGCAAAAGCCAACGGTCACGAGATCGTCGGCGAATCGTTTGACGACAACGTCAGCGGTATGCACTTCAACCGTGAGGGCATTAACAAAATCTATGAACAGGTCGAGCAGGGCACGATTGAGGCGATTATCGTCAAGGATATGTCACGGCTCGGCAGACACAAAACGCAGACAGCTCTGTTCATTGACTATCTCAGAGAGCACGACGTCCGCGTTCTGTCGGTCACCGAAAACCTCGACACAAGCAACGAGGACGACGAATTGATCATCGGCTTCAAGGGCTTGTTCAATGATATGTACG
>JAHKXX010000150.1 GCA_020627425.1 bacterium | reverse complement strand
CAGGCTCGGTTAATCGTCCCTCTCAGTCCGCGTCACGGCGCTTACGCGCCGTTTAGCGCTGATCGGTATTGATATTAATTTTATTACGTCTTAATCAATTATTGTCCCCTACTCACGAAGGGATGAGTATAACTGCAAAGCTTTTAATGCCGATACATTGAATAGAGTTTATAATACGCCTCGCCTTCACTCCAAAGCAGCGGCGCAGTAGAATAAACCAAATTCGTCCGCGTGCCAATAAGATTGGCGGTAACACTGACCCGAGTGCGCGAATCGACAGCGGAGGCACTCCGCTATTTGGGAATGCGGCGGATGTAGTCAAAGGTTCTTTGACAACTGTTTTCGTCGAAGTAGGGATAGAAGTCCTCTATTCGTTTGATGTATTTCGGGTCGTTTTTACAGTCGTTTTCGATAACGGCTATCATTGCGTTTACGGTCTGATCCAAATCGTAGCATACAGGTCCGAAACCGTTGTCCTCATAGCTGAAATAACCTTTTTTGTAGGCGTGCTCTCCCTTAAAGAAGGTTTCCTTGTCAAATTGGGAGTAGACGATCGGCTTTTTCAGATATGCAAAGTCAAAGAATACACTTGAGTAGTCGGTAACAAGCAGCGACCCTTCGATGAACTCCTTCTGATAGTCAACATAGCCGTGGTTTACGGTAAATACATCGTTCGGAGTAAAGTCTACATACTGCTTTGTGTGGGACGGGTGCATACAGAACAAACCCTTGTAGCCGTGCTTCTTCATACACTCGCACAGACGCTTGTCACTTATCAGGGCATTGTAGAACTTGAAATAATCGGTGTCCTTGAATCCGTCAAAGTATATGCTCTCTCCTGTGACAGGGTTGTAGCTGCCCTTTATCGTCTTTCTCCAGGTGGGTATTACGAGGATCTTCTTTTCAGCAGGCTCCTGCTGCGCTGCCTTTTGCATACGCATCAGGTTGTCGTGCCTCGGAAAGCCCGACAGTATCGGTATATCCGGTGTGTAGTAGTAGTCGCCCTCGCAGAAGGACTTGTACTCGGGTCTGCCGGCTGTAACAAGAGCCTTTATGTTCTTGTTGTACTTGTTTACCCAACCGGACAGATCGTCCTTTGTGACGCCGTGCTGTAAGAATACATAGTCAAAATTATACAGATCAGAAAGATACTTCTTGTCGCCGCCAAAAGCATTAATAACATATTCGTTGCCGCTGGAGGATATTATCTTGTCGGCTAGCAGGAACCACAGCCTGTATTTCGGCGTGTCATACGGTATTACCTTTCCTATGCCCTTCATCTTTGCATAGTCCTCGCTCGACTTGTCTATATAATAATAAGCCTTTATATCCTTCGGCTTTTTCTCGTTGATAAATCTGAACAGATGCTCGCCGTTGTCGTTTGCCTTGTTTACACGGTCAGATATGAGCCATATCTTGTTTTTGTATTTCTTGTGAAGAATACCGTATAGTATGCGGTACTTTATCAGATAACTCTTGCCGGATCTTTTCAGAGTAGCTCTGTACTGCTTTTCAAACTCTCTGTGACATCTTTTGCTGTAGGGAATTATCCTGAGCACTCTGCCACCGACTTTTAATATATAATCGTCCTTTACATAGTAGCTGTTCTCTACGTCGGAGATATGTGCAAACTTGCCGAAGGAGAAGTATATATCCCTCTCGTAGTCCTCATATTCGTTCTTATAGACAAAGTACAGAGAAAGCTCTGTCTCCACACCCGATACAAGCGGTATCTCGAATCTGAGCGCTCTGCCCTCCTGCTCTACTCCGCCGAGAGTGATCTCGTCAAAATGAGGACATTTGTAGTATTCGGGCTTATAAATATTGTCGTTGTATTTAATATAGAAATCATACTTGCTGTTGTCAAGCCAGCAGTTGTCCTTGCCCTCAAGATAAAGGGTGTTGTTCCTTATATCGACAAAGTGGAAGATCGCAAGTGTTCTCGCGCCGGCAAAATTCAGCATAGACACATTGTTATACATCAGCTTGTCGTGGTCAAATATAAGCTTCTTTCTTATATCCTCACCGTGTTTAAGAGACAGTGCATATATCTTGAGATTCATAAACATACTCTTCTGGTTGAGTATGATCCTGTCCTCTATGCACTTTAGCGACTCTACCAGAATATTATAATAGCGTTCGTAAAGGTCGTCGTCGATAAGCCCCTTTACGTTTTTTTGCAGTCTCCACTGTATATCATACATCACCATATACTGTATGAAATCCATTATTCTGCCGTATTTTTTTATAGAACGCTCAAAGAGATCCTGATGGAAATATTTCGGAGAGTCCATAAAATAGCTGTCGCTGTTCAGCTCATTCTGAAGAGCAGAGGTCTCGTTCGGGCGCTTTCTGTACAGGTGCAGGGCCTCTCTGACAACACCGAGGGTGCATTTCTCGAGAAGTATGGTGCTTACAAACTGTGCGTCCTCGCCGTATTTAAGGTTTGTATAAAACCTGTTGTCGCCTATCGCCTCGGCTTTTATAAACGAGCCTGTAACATCCATCTGTATAAACTCATAGTCAACACGCAGGTCTACCACCCTTGTTGACTTAAACCTGTAGTCCAGTCTGTGAAAGCCTGTTCTTGCGTCAAAAAATCTTTTTCTTGCACCGACCACATCTGTCTCGTCATAATGCTCCTCGAAAAACACAGCGACCTTTTCAAACGCGTCCTCCTTCCAGCAGTCGTCCGAGTCGAGAAAGTTTACATATTTTCCCTCTATATATTTTATACCGGTGTTTCTTGCGGCGCTGACGCCTGCGTTCTCCT
>JAHKXX010000149.1 GCA_020627425.1 bacterium | reverse complement strand
GAGGAAAACGAGGAAGTAATAGACTATCTGAATCAGGCTATTACCACTTATCTTGTAAAGATCAACGGACTGTCTCTGGAGGACAGCGACCGCGTAAAGATAGGCTCGTACTATCATGTAGTAAGCGATATGGAGCGTATCGGTGACCACGCAGAGAATATCTGTGAGATGGCAAAAATGGCAATAAGCAAGAACGAGACCTTCAGTGAAACAGCGATAGAAGAAATAAAAGACCTCAGACAAAGCGTAAGCAGCCTGCTCGAGACCTCTATGAGTATGTTTGAGTCGACCAGGTACAATCAGAAGGCTGTCGATCTCGTCAGCGAAACAGAGCAGTCTGTAGACGACAAGACAGAAAACTACAAATCAAACCATATTGACAGACTGACAGAGGGCAAGTGTAATGCTACCGTAAGCACACTGTTTATGGAGCTGCTGACAAACCTTGAACGAATAGCCGACCACGGCACCAATATAGCATTCTCTCTTTATCCTAATCAGCGCGCCCCTCACGACGAGGCGGAGGCTCTGATGGAGCAGAGAAGCAACGTCTGAATCTTATCCCTCCCACCGGGAGGGATTTTTTAATGAAAAATTTTTTTCTTGTTGCTATTGTCAAAAAGATGGTGTAAAATAAATAGTATATTTGTTATTTGTTTTCCGGAGGTCACCAATGAAAAAAACTGTTTGTGTTCTGTCTGTTATTATTATGATAATATCCTGTATCTCAATGAGCGGCTGCTCTGACTTTTCATTTAATCCCCTGGGTACATGGGAGATGTACAGCCAGTCGGTTTACGACAAGGACGACAAGGAGATCTTCCATGCAGAAAAGGCAGATTTTCCTGCCAATACCGAATACACCTTTGAAAAATCAGGCACGGGTTATATTACCGTAAACGGCAGAAAGTCCATTATTTTTACATATACCTATGACAGTGAAGCCGTAACGATCGAGGTAACACAAAAGGACAACCCGGGTCTGGATTTGAACGAAGTAACAAGAAACGTCTTTGTCGTAAAAAGCGACGGCGCTACTATGGTATGGTCAAAGGAAGAAAAAACCGAGCTGATAAACGGCACAGGAGTTCTCACCTCGACGACCATAAAGAGAAAGGGTACAATAAAAGAAGAAAGCAAATAAAAGGATCCGCAGACAAGCTTCTGCGGATCTCTTATTTTTTGTTATTTTGATATTTTGGAGCACGCTATCGCATAGGAACCGGGACCTATATGGCAGCCGATACTGAGAGACAGCGGCGCACCCTGCACCTTAAAGCCGGGGAAGGATCTTTCTATCTCCTTCTTCCACTGCTCTGCCTCCGATTTTGATATATCGGAATACGAGAAGAGCAGCGACATTCTCTTGGTATCTACCAAGCCCTTGAATCTGGTTTCAAAGTCGCCATGCATAACCTCGAGCATTTTCTGCTTGCCTGCTTTTATTCCGCGGCACTTGGCATATGCGTCCAGCTTTTCACCCTGTATCTGCAATACGGGCTTCAGATTCATTACATTTGCGATCAAGGCTCCCGCAGTAGTTATTCTGCCGCCGCGCTTCAGATAATCAAGCTTGTTTACCATAATATAAATGCTTGACTCAAACTTGTCCTTTTCAAGTATTTCCTTTATCTGTGAAGCCGTTTTTCCTGCCTTGGTCATTTCCAGAGCGTCTATTACAGACTGATACTGTGTTACGGAGATACGCTGATTGTTGACTACATGCACCCTGCCGCCGAAATCCTTTGCTATTACGGACGCGGTGGTACACGAGCTGCTGAGTCCCAAGGACATAGGTATATAAACAATCTCGTCATAGGTCTTTAATATGTCTCTCCAAAAAGTTTTCAGCTCTGACGGAGACGGCTGTGATGTTGCTACAGTCACCTTCGGGTCTGCTATCATTTCATAGAACTGATCCTGTTTCATATCCAGCTCTTCGTAATACTGCTTATCGTTTACAAAAAATGTCATAGGCAAAACAAATACGCCCAGCTTTTTTGCAAGCTTCTGTGTAATTCCGCTGTTACTGTCACAGGCTACTGCGGTTTTCGGCATAGTACTTCCTCCTGTTAAAATTCCTGTATTTTTAACAAATGATTCAAAAAACGATCGCACCGCAATACGGCACGACCGTGTTGTGCCGAGTAGAAAAAAATATTTCTTGCGGCGCGGCGTTTTAATCGAGCTATCGAAAAAACAGCAACCGCCGGGAGCGACTGCGTGAATTATCCCGTGCAGTCACGCACTATCAACATAGTACGAAAAAGACATTTCTTGCGGCGCGGGAAATAAATATCGCGTACGACAAAAGTCGAACGCGAATTGGGTGCGGCGGCTCGCCGCT
>JAHKXX010000148.1 GCA_020627425.1 bacterium | reverse complement strand
TTATTCTCACATCAAAGCAGCGTCAAGCAGCACCCTGTGTGCTGTGGCGCGGAAGGAGAGGGACAATAAACCCCGCTCGTACGCGTGCCAAAAAAGTCGGCGGTAATATAAACTACAGTGCGCGAATTGACCGCGCAGGCACTGCGCAGGCACTCCGCTGCCTTGACAGAGGGTGAAGTTTATAGTATCATTATAGTTGGATCGGTTTGAAAAGTTGAACGGTTTTGGCGATGAGAAGAGTATGACCGACGAAGTAAGTCATATGTTATTATAATAGTTGTAAAAAGCTTGCAGTCTTCGGGGTGTTTTGTTGATGAAGAATATTAAGCTGCTCGTGAGTACATATAAGGCACCGTGTGAACAGATCGGTGATTTTGTTGTTCCCGTTTCTTCAGGGGCTGCATTGTATGAAGATAATGACGTACTGTGCAAAACAAGAGACGACAGCGGCGATAATATTTCCGATAAGAACAGAGGATATTGCGAGCTTACGGCTCAGTATTGGGCATATAAAAACTTAGAGTGTGACGTGTGCGGTATAATGCATAGACGACGGTATTTCGATTTTTCCGAAAAAACTGTTTTTGACAAGAGTTCAAAAAAGCTGCCGCCTGCATACAGAATATTCGATATACCTGATAAAAAAACACTCAGTACTATCAGCCTCAATAAAGAAACAGCAATAAAGCTTACCGATAAATATAAAATAATAGCTTCTGTAAGAGAGAATATTTATCAGAGCGTTCGCAGTTATTATAATAAAAATGACCGTTCGGGCTTTGATGATCTGGAGCTTCTGTCGCAGATCGTAAAGGATAAGTATCCCGAACTGGCAAAAAGTACGGAGGACTATCTTGACGGTCATTACTGCTACTTCTGCAATATGTTCATAATGGATAAGGTATTCTTTGACGAATATAGCAGACGGCTGTTTGATGTTCTGTTTGAATATGAAAAACAAAAGCCAAAGGAGCTTTTCTATCCGCGTGAACAGGGAAAGCTGGGAGAACGGTTTTTCGGTATCTATATGAATTATATCATAAATCATACTGATGTCAGCTGGGCAGAGATTCCGAGAGCACATTTTTGCAGGATTGATGGTATGACTCCGAGGAATTTTTCATTTAACAAAAAAATGTATACCCTCTTTCCCCCGGGATCAATGAGAAGAGGTATAATCAGAAAAATAAAATAAATATTTATTTAAGAAAGGTGATTACAATGTACGATTATCTGGTAGTAGGCGCAGGTCTTTTCGGAGCAATATTTGCTTATGAAGCAAATAAAAGAGGCAAGAAGGTTCTCGTAATAGATAAAAGAGATCATATCGCAGGAAATATCTACTGCGAAAGCATAGAGGGCATAAATGTACATAAGTACGGAGCACATATTTTCCATACTAACGATAAGGCTGTATGGGAATATATCAATCAGTTTGCTGAATTCAATAACTACATAAATTCTCCCGTGGCTGTCTATAAGGACGAGCTTTATAATCTGCCCTTCAATATGAAT
>JAHKXX010000147.1 GCA_020627425.1 bacterium | reverse complement strand
CATCAGGAACAGAGCGAGCGGCATAAGCATACCTGTGATCCTCTTGATCTCATCTGCATCGCCCGTTCTGAAATATGTGGAGCACATTACACCCCACATATTCTGAGCAAGAGCAGGATCAAAACCCATAAGTGCCCTGACTCTATCAGGAGCTGTAGACTTTGGAAGAATAAGGTATGCAAGCATAAGACCAGCAATATCAAATGCGGGATGACCGACAGCAGCATCACCTATATCAATAAGCAGCACTTCACCGTCTTTGACCATAACATTCTTGGAATTATAATCACTATGCAGGAAGGTGTTACGATCAGGAATACTCCTGATATATCCGATCATTTCCTGAGCTTCCTCCGGTTGGATATATTCTTCAATACTATTTATCCATTCAATAAAGGTTTCTTTTTTGTTTGGGAAATCATCGTTTTCTATCTTGATCGAATGAAGTTTTTTCAGCGTTACTGCACTAAGCTGTCCGAGTTTTGGTAGGTTTGAAGCATCAGCATCTATAAGCTGAGATACAGTGCTTGCATCAAGCATTTCATAGACAACACCGTACTTATCACCGACCTTGACGGTATCAAAAGAAATAGCAGTGGGAACACCTAAAAGAAATGCTTTTTTGGACAGAGTGCGTTCCTTTTCGATAAAATCCAGAGAAGCGTTATGATACACTTTGACTATGGATTCCTCATCAATACGATACACAGAGCCGTAACCGCCGGCACCTATCATTTCACAGCCTTCAACAGAGATCTGTCTGAGTGCCTTTTTAACATTCAGGATATCAGTAAAACCTGTCACATCGAATATTTCATAGACTTCACTGCTTACGTTATTGACGGTAACATCACCCACAGCCTTAGCAAGCTTCAACAGAACACGAAGTCCGGCACTGGAGATGTATTCAAGCTGCGAAGCATCCAGTTCCGAAGGCTTTACCGCCATGATTTCCTTCTCAAATTTTGCCGCATTTGTAGAGTCGATTTTTCCTTTCATCAGGTACATGATTGTTTTCCTCCAATATTTCTTATTTATCTATATCTCCGTCGATATTTTCGATCGGATCACTATTTGTTTTTAATCCGGTTTTTATGTGTTGCATTATGTATTTCATGATGCCTTCGGGGACACCAACGCTTCCGCCGGTATATGTATTGTTGACACGGAAGCAGACTGCGTTTATTCATCTTCTTAAACTATAAAAATGACATTGCAGAACGGATGGTGTCAACCTATTTTTTATTATAAGGGCTGTTTTTATCCATTATTGGAATATCCACATCATTAAATGCCATTTTACAGGCTTTGAAAAGACCGGCGATTATGGACTGCATATCCATGTAGAACCTATGTTATCCGTGAGGGGTAGTATTATTTATTATTCTTTCGACCTTGAATAAATTGCTTTCTATTTATCACAACCGGATAAATGTATTTTTATTATTATATTTTAACACATTTCCAACAGTTTTTAAATAGATTTTTAATAAATTTTAATGAGAAGCAAAATATTTAAGATTATACAGTATCAATCGTGATATGACAAAAAAGGAAGCCCATACCAATAATACACGGTACGGGCTTTGGCATTTTGCTATGAATGCAGAGATTAATGTTTTTACTTCGTGCAGGTTATATCAAAGTATTTCTTGACGATCTTTCCGCTGCTGTCCTTTACTTTGACACAAACATTGTATTCAACTGCCGATGCAGGTGTGATCTTTACTGTTGAATTGGTGCTGTATGATTGTACGGTCGACCATTTTTCAGAAGTAGCTTTCTTGTAATAAACACCGTATGTATAGCTGCCTGTACCGCCTGTAGCTTTGGCTGTAACGGTAATGGAGCTGCCCTTCTGTACGGTGGTCGCCGAAAGAGTGGACTCGTTGGTCAGAGCCGCTTTGCTTACGGTCAGTGTGAAGTATTTCTTTACGATCGTGCCGTCTGAATCCTTGACCTTGACGCAAATATCATAAGTAGTTGCTGCGGCAGGCTTTATTGTAACTGTTGTGTTAGCATTGTAGCTTTGGGCAGTCGTCCATTTTGTTCCGGTGGCTTTCTTGTAATAAACACCGTAAGTATAAGTACCGGAGCCGCCGGTAGCCGCTGCCTTGACGGTTACGCTGCCGCCAAGAGTAATTGCCTCGGAGGAAAGTACTGCGTTATTAGTCAGAGCCGCCGATTCGGTTTTCTTGGTTGTAACGGTTATAGTCAGATTGCTTGTGACTTTTGTAACTCTGTACGTGTTCGGGTTATCGTCCGTTGATACGTCTTTCAGGTTCTTGTAGCCGCCGCTGACTGTCACAGCGTCTATTTCATAACCGCTTTTCAGCACGACAGAGAAGTTTACCTGACCTTCGCCGGTACTGTCCGGTAAGCCGGTATCGCTGTTTCTGGAAACGGCTGTTTTCGCATTGGTTGTGCTGACAGAAGAATAATCCTGTGTGTTATATACATTAACGGTCGCACCGCTGTCCGTTGAAAAAGTTACATTGTAGCCGGTATCTTCTTCAATGACGGTATCGTCATGACCGCTGCAGTTCTGTGAAACGGCCGCCGGAATGGTTTTATATTCAACGGCGCCGCAGTCTGAACATGTGTATTTCATCTTGCCGGATGATGTTTCAGTGGCTGCTGTTACGACTGTACCGCTGTTCCAGTTGTGGGCAAATGCATTGCTCTTGCAGCTATCGACACTACCGCCTGTTGAAACCGATATAGAGGAGGAAGAAACATTCGGCTCGGAATACAGCAGATAATTGATATTTCTTAACAGTTTATCACTGTAGAGTGTGGTGCTGCCGTTTTTGACCGTTACAACTGTACCGGCAGAAATACTATTGCTTTGCTTGTAATAGCTTTGGCTGGTAGAGGTTGACGGGTTTTCATTCATCTGATTGGTACCTGCAGCAAATACTGTGGCTCCGTTGAGCGTTATGGTGCCGTCAGAGTCAAGCGGAGAGTTATCGCCGCCACTCTGCATGGAAAACACGGAAATATTGCCGCCGGTCAGATTCAAGGCACCGTTGGAATCAAGTCCGTCGCCAAGAGCATCGACATATACCGCACCGCCGTAGATATTCAGAGAATAGTTACCTGAATTATTGTTGTCCTGATCACCGGGTCTGGGTCCGAAACCGGGACCGAATTGATCTCTGCCGTCCCTGCCGTTATCGGTACCGTTTGTGCTGCCGCCCGCAGCATTGATGCCGTCATCAGAGGAAACAACATAGTATTTACCGGAATAAAGATTGACAGTGCCGGATTCAAGTCCCTCATAGCTTGAATAAATATAAAACTCCGGATCACGTGCAAGACCGCCGCTTGTGCCAAGATCAAGCAGTGTGTCTGCGTGAACACCGTCATCGCCTGTATAAATCTTGAAGGTGCCGCCGGTGATCTCTGCATTAGTGTCAGAATGTATTGCGTCATCTGCTGTATTAAGATCAAAGCTTCCTCCGGAGATAATGAGATCATTTTCAACACTTTCTCTGTCGCCGGATGCCTTAAGCCCTTTGCAGCTCATGGTATCGCTGTTAAACGTCTTATCGTTATAGCCGCCGAGCGTCTTGATGGTAAAAACACCGCCGGTTATTTTCAGTGTATCTTCAGCAGTAATACCGTCACCATCTGCAGTGATATTAAACGTACCTCCGTTGATAGTTACAGAGCCTGTCGAAACAGTGTCATCGACATCTGGTACAGATTTGATGGCATCATTATCGGTGTCAAGCGTAAAGCTGCCGCCGTTGATGGTCACACTGCCGTCGGCTGCAATACCGTTATTGGCAGCATTAACATTATATGTGCCGCCGTTAAAGATCTGTGTTGATTCTGCTGCTCCCTTGATACCGTTTTTTGCATTACCGTTGACGTTCAGCGTACCCTCGCCGCAAAACGTCACGGATGAGCCGCTTTTTACCTTGATGACAGCATCTTCAAAATCCTCGTTGGTGTCTTCGGTAGAGGCATCCTCGTTGTCAGTCAGGGTAGAGGTACCGTCAAGATGAATAGTGACATTACTGCCCTTCTTGACAACGATCGGAGCGGTGCCGGCGGAAGAAAGCGACAGATCGTCCAGTATCAGTATTACATTGTCAAGGCTCTTTGAAATAACGATGCTGCCCTCGGTGCAGCTACCCTTGACACGATAGACACCTGCCGCACTGATCGTCAGCGTGGTACCGCTGATGGTATAGCCATTGCCTGAAACAGTTTCATTAATGGCGGTATCGGAAAACGTAAGTGTTGGGTTGGTGCTTGCCGCATAGACCGATCCGGCTGTCATCGGTATAGCGCTGAGAGCAAGCAAAGCAGTGAGTGAGACGCTTAGGATCTTTTTTTTAAGCATTTGGATTTTCCTCCTTGATGTTTTATTATTTATCTCTGATTATACGAAAACTTCTTAAAAACATCTTAAAAATTCCGACTTTTTTACAAAAAAATTTCCGATTCGTTACTGAACCGGAAATTCTTTCAAGTCTGTTTGAGTTGTGTTAACGACAAAAACTTGGAATTTATGGATAACAATGTGTTATGAACCGAATGTACACATTACTTTCCTTCTGTATTATGTTTTTCGGAAGGTGACTGTAAAAACTGTTCCGTCCTGTTCATTACTTAATGCAGATATATCTGCGCCGCAGAGGGCTGCCATCTGATGAATGATCGGCAGCCCAAGCCCGTGACCTTTTGATTCTGTTCTTGCTTTATCGCCCCGATAGAAGCGGTCAAAAATATGCGGAAGATCCTCCGCCGAGATACGGCTGTTCTGATTCTGTACAGTAAAGCATATCTTATGCTTGCGGCTGTATGCCTTAACCGTAACTTTGCCGCCCTCCGGCTCGTATTTCAGGGCGTTTTCTATCAGACTGCTACATATACGCTTTAAGTAATCCGCAGTTGCAAGGACAGTAAGACCATCTTCAACAGATTCTTCCAGTGTTACATTCTTTTCGTAGGCTACCGACTCAAACTGCAGAATACATCTTTCGGCAGCCGATGTCAGGTTTAAAGGAACTGTACTGATATCCTTAGTCTGTGTATCTACTGCCGACATAGTGAGCATATTTCCGATAAGCTGCATCATGTCCTCTAAAGCTTTGTCTGTGCTTTCTATCCACTGCATATTTTCAGAAATCGTGGAGTCCTTGTTTGCTTTAAGTACTGAATTATTTGCCATAGTGACTGTAATGGGCGTTTTGAGGTCGTGTGAAATATCCGCAACAAATTTGCGTTCCATCTCGATAGACCGTCGCAAGGGTTTCTCAGCAAACCGTGCAAGTCTGTAACTGATAAGAAACAACAACAGCATTGAAAGCAGGTAAGCCAACAAAAGGATCATCACCGTTTTGAACAAGCGTGAGCCGATATAGCTTTCATTGCAGACTGCTATCTTGACCATACTGCCTGTAGATTCACGGTAATAGATGATATGCGACGGACTTAGCGTCCCGTAATTGTTATCTTGTGCAATAATATCACTGACAATATCCTCCGGGTCGTCATCAAATACCGCAGAATCTGATATGACCTTTACTCTATTTTCGCTTTTGAAGTAAAAAATTGTTGTTATGTTATTGTTGTGCTCACGTCTTTTTTCTGAATCTGATCCTTTGTTTTCCTTCTTATCGTCCGGCTTTGAGGGACGATCATTATTCTTGTCATCCGGCTTGACAGGCGGTTCATTCTCCTTGTTTTCCGGAGGAATGTCATTTTGCTGTGAACCATCGGAGGAGCCTGCATTGTTACTATTCCACGGTTTCAGGACATTTGTCATTGTATTTTTCAGTTCCGAATATTCGTTCGTACAGATCACTGTTCCGATGATGACAAATGCCGTCAGCAAAACAATACCGACAAGACTCATATTCAGTATGATAAATCTCTTGCGGAATGCTTTCAACATTTTGCTTCCTCCAGACGATAGCCAAGTCCCTGTATTTTTTTGATATTCACATTTGAATGAAGGTATTTCAGCTTTTTTCGGATGAAGGAGATATACACCTCTACATTATTGTCTGTAACGTCCGCACCGATTCCCCAAACCTTGTTTATGAGCATATCGACCGTTATTACCATTTTGGGATTATAAAGAAAGACCTTCAGCACATCAAATTCCTTTTTACTGAGCTGAACCGATTCTCCTGCGCATATCACATGTGCGGAATTGAGATCCAGTGTGATGTCAAGGTAGGACAGTTCATCAAGTACAACGCTGCCCTTCCTTCTTGTCAGTGCATCCACACGGGCAAGAAGCTCATCGGGATGGAAGGGTTTTGTCAT